>NZ_CAMHZL010000009.1:0-78042 GCF_946190155.1 Streptococcus mitis | reverse complement strand
GGGTGGTGCGAAGGTTTATGACTACGATACAGCACGTGACCAAGTCTACACTGTAACCCTTTCAGAACGTGTTGAACGTGTAACACCGAAAGATCCTAAACCACAACCAAACACCCCAGTCAATCCAGGACAACCAAATACACCAAATTGGCCACGTACTGTCGAGAGAATGGAGAAATTGACTCAAACAATAACTCGTCGTATCAACTTCCGTTACCTTAAAAATGGAAAAGCTGCATATGGAACGATTGATCAACATATCAGCTATGAAAGAAATGCTCTTGTGAATTTGGTTTCTGGTGATATCAATTATGAACAATGGAAGATTACTGGTATTAAAAACCAAGATGTTGTAGCTCCAGTAGCATCTCAACCATCAGCTACAACTCCTACAGTAGCAAATAATAGTGTAACAAGAGTTGTAAGATCATCTAGTGTAAGACTAGCTTTAGCTCCACAAGTTACTAATTCTCAAGAGTCTCCATTAGGCTTAACTGTGACAGAAAATGGTGAGCGTTCAGTACGTCGTTCATCAAGAGGTAAACGTGCCACTGTAGCAGAGCCAGATAGTTCAACTAATTCAGAAGCTGATTCATCTGTTAATGCAGTGTTCAAAGCAGTACGAACTCCTATTACACCAAAATTCTATGCTACTGTGAATAAAGTAGGAACGATGGAGGTTAACCCAAATTCTCCTCAAGATACAGAAGTTAATGTCGACTTGAAAGAAATGGGACGTATTGTAGCAGTTAATAATAAAGGACAATATATCAATGAACAAGGAGAGGTTGTACAAAACATTGAAGACGCTCTCTATAAGTACTATGATAATGATCCAAACGATGCAACAAAAGCAGCGGAAACAAAAATTCCTGCGGCTCCAAAATTCCATGTATTAAATAATACGCAACCAACTGTTTGGGGATATAATATTGTTGACAAGACAATCGAACCAAATGATGAATCTGATCCTGATCGTATCGGAAAAGATACCTTTGTAACATATAATGAAATTATTGATCCAGTATCTAAGGAAACAGAGCAAACTGTGAGCTTTACTGGTGCAGATTCTGCAACTCCTAAAGATAATGTGCAAAATGATTTTGTCTTCAAGGGATCATATAATGAAGCGACTAAAGAAACAACTTGGGAAAACAAGAACCATACCTATGGCATAGTTAAAGTCCCAGTTGTGGCAGGATATTTTGCTGATAAATCAGAAGCTGGTGCTAAGACAGTTACGCCAGATTCACCAAAAGCAACAGATACAGTTACATATAAAGCTTTGGGTAAAATCATTCCAGTAGATGCTTCTGGAAATGTGATTGTAAATGCTCCTCAACCACAATACATGAATGATGCAAATGATCCTCGTAAAGCTGGAGAAACTGCAGTACCTGAAATTGTAGGCTACAAACCAGAGCGTACAAGTGTCACACCTGAAAATCCAGGTGAAGATACAAAGGTAATTTACGTCAAGAAAGATCAAGTTGCAGTGGTTCGTTATATAGATGTTGATAATAAGGATGAGGTCGTTCATACAGACAATGTTACTGGTAAATCTGGAGAAAAGATTGCTTATACGACAGAAACTGTTTTGAAATCATTGATAGAAAAAGGGTACTTATTACAGAAAGATGGTTTCCCTACAGATGCAACTTTTGATACAGATGAAACTAAAGTTCAAGACTATACAGTTCTATTGAAACATAAGATCACTGTTAAAAAAGATGTTCCTAAAGTAGTAGAGAGAACGATCCATTATGTATTTGCAGATGGTACAAAAGCAAGTGAAGATCACCATGATCAAGTAAGTTTTTCACGTATGTTAAGTATCGATAATGTAACAGGTAAAACTACAAGTACATCTTGGGTTTCTGAAGATGGAGTAACAAGTTTTGACGAAGTGGTGTCTCCAACCATTGCAGGATACAATCCTGATCTTGCTAAGGTAGATTCGGTTCAAGGAATTACAGCAGAAACTGGAAATCAAGTTGTAACTGTAACTTATAGAAATGTTCAACCAATTCCACAAGTTACACCAACTCCGGTTCCAACGCCAGCTCCAGCTCCAAAAGTGCCATCAGCAGTTCCAACGCCAACGCCAGCTCCAAAAGAGGGAGAAAAAGACCTTCCAAAAACTGCAGGTCACTCTTCTGGTATGGCTCAAGCTCTAGGAGTGCTTGGTCTAATTGCTGGATTCAGTTTAGTTGGAAAAGCAAAACGAGATGAATAAAATCAAAACAAAACTCTAGACAACAAAATATTGGAAGTGTAGTGTTTTAGGGAGTGAGAATGTATGTCAATACAGCATCAATTCCACTCCCTTTTTTATCATAAAAAGTTAGAGAGAAAATATATGTATTCAAGAGTAAAACGGAATCAAATGAATAAGGTAAACAAGTATTCCATTAGAAAATCAAGTTTTGGTGCAGTATCTGTTGCTGTAGCTGCCTTGATGGTTTTTGGTACTTATTCAAATGTGAGTGCAGATGAACAGAAAGTAGATTCACATCGCACTGAAAAAGAAGAACAAAAAGTCTCTGAAAAACCAGAAGAGATCAAGCAAGAGAAATCTGAGGAAAAAATAGCAGAATTACCTTCAACTCTTCAAGCTCCAGTTTTGGAAAAAGAAGAATTAGATATCAATGCCCTTCTAAAGAAGGAAGCAGAGTCTAAAGTGGCAGCTGAGACAAAAAATTCTGACTCAAAAGAATTCACTTCTAAAGAAGTTAAGTCTAGTGAAGAAAAAACTACCTCACCTGCTTCAAGTGAGAAGGTAAAAGAAGAAAAATCAGTCGAAAAAACTACCTTGGAACAGGTTGTATCAGAAGCAGAAGTTTTAAATCAAGTTGCTGTTCGTTATGCTCAAGAAGCAGATCGTAAAGTTGAAGAAAAAGCCTTGGTTCAAGAAGCTGTTAAGGCAGCAACAATTCAGATTTCACAATCAAAATCCTTGTTGAAAGATTCATCTGTTAGTGCAGAAAATCTTAAGACTCAATTAAATCAACTGTATTCAGCTATTGAAACAGTATATACTGAGTTGCAACGTGCAGGACACGGCAAGAAAATTAGCGCTAATCTATCGCCAACTCAAATACAGGATGTAGCTATCGATAATGGAAATATTATTGCCAGTGGTACAATCGACATGGCCGACCGTGTAACTTCAACAGGTATTGCTGATTATCGCTTCCAATTAAAATTTAAAAATGGTACCTATCATAAGGGGGATATCTTTACAATTGGTTTGAAGGAATTGCCACAAGATAATAATCTTCCTCAAAAATTGGTTGCTGAAGGTAAAGTATTTGCAGAACGAGTGAGTCTGGTTCAGAAAAATGATAATACCAAAGCTGGAAGCCTTTCATACTGGGCTTCACGTGGAGACCGTGACGTTGCTTTGGACACAAAAGAATCATGGGATTTAGTTGACAAAGGGAGTCATATTGAAGCAACATACCGTTTTACTGACGAAATTGAACGCTTAGATGATGTTACTTTTGAACTTCAATACAGAGGTGGAATTCGTTATCCTCGAGTGAACGTGGATAAGTCTGTAACTGGTGTTATTTCAGTTAATGGTCAAAATGTAGTCACTAAGAATTACACTGTGATTAAAACAGATATAGGAGCACCTAAAGTTTATGATACACCAGCTACAGCTAACTTCACAGGTGATGTTATGTTGGATGATGATGGTAGTATCAAAACATATAACAGCACTCTTCGTATCGGAACATGGAAATCAAACTTTAGTGCAGGGACCCGTTTCACCGTTCGTATCAATGATACAGAATTCAATAAGTTTGCTACTGTCGGTGAATTTGTTGAACGTGGTGCCCACAATGTCGAAATGATAAATACTAGCCCTGATACATCAAGAACAAGGGTAAATCGCCATAATGTTATTTTGGAGGCACCTCGTGAAGAGCCTGGTCAACATGCCAAATTCAAGATTCTTAAGGCAGCAGATAATGAATTAACCTTTGAATTGGTATCTGGAAAGATGTTGGCTGGAAGAACTTATGTATTACGTACAAAAGACTTTGGAGTTGACCGTGTTCCGACAAGTCACACAGTTAATTATCTGAATGAAGCTAGAAATGGTTTTAAATCAAATGTTCCAGGGACATTGACAGTTGTTGATGCCAAAGGTAAAAATCTTACAGACCAATACGAACAAGCTGCTGATTCTGATTGGAAAATTGCCAATCCAGATATGGTAAGAACAGATGGACGCCTTGTATATGGAGATGTAGCCGTTCGATTCGTTGATACTCAAGGGAAAATGCTTCTTCCTGCCATTGCAGCGGTGGAAAATGGAGGTATCCTTCAAGACAAATTCACTACTGTAAGACCATCTACCAAAATTGATACTAGCTATGTAGCTACTTTAGAGAGAAATACAACTGAGACAGAAGTTCAAGAAAACAAAGGAATTCAAACAACATCTATCACAGCACCTTATTTATTGCATTCACCAAATGGTAAATATTATGTCTTTAAAGAATATGCACAGAATGATCGTTTCTATAGCAATACGAAGACATCTGGTACGATTACACGAGCTCAAGCTAACGTGGTAGCTGTGTACGAAGAAGCTAAATTTGGTAAAGTTGATATTCAGTATCGTGATAAAACAAGTCAAGCTATTTTAGAAACATTCAATACACCACATGATAAGAGTTCAAATCTCATTAACTTGTTGGGAAATAACTATGATGTGACTGCTAAAGTTCCTGAACGTTTCGAAAAAGATGGTGTAGTATATGTCTTGTCACAAACACCTGCTAATAGTAAGGGATATTTGACACAGGCTGATATCCATGTTGTTTATGATTATCTTGCTCAACAAAAAGCACAGGTTAAATACCTCAATCAAACAGAAACAAGTCCTAAAGTTTTAGGAAATGTGGATAGTGTAGTTGGTCTTCCAGGTGAAACAATTGTTTATAATTCAAAAACTCGTATTAATCAGTACCTAAAACAAGGATATGAATTAGTACATGATGGTTTTGCAAATGCTAATGATAAACGTTTCGACAGTGAAAAACAAACTGATCAAGTATTCTCAGTTCAATTAATCGAAAAAGTTGTGACTGTTACAGCAGATGATCCGAAACCAATTGCTGGAAATCCATTAGTAGCAGGAGATGCATTGTCACCTGTTTGGCCTAAATCGGTTGAAAACTTAGATACACTGAGAAAAATGACCAAGCAGACGATTCACTACAAATATCAAAAAGATGGCAAACAAGCTTTCAAAGATGTAGTTCGATCTGTAGTTTTTGAAAGAGTGGCGAGAGTTAACCTCGTTACTGGTGCAGTTATTTATGATAATTGGAAAATCACAAGAATTGATGATAAAACAGTAGCGTCAGTGGATACGACTGTTCATAAACCAAATGTCACTCCACAAGGAGTAACAACTATTGCAGCAACTCCTTCTAGTCTAGGGAATGGAATTTCTATCAAACCAGTTTTGACTGTTCCGAATCCAGTTGTTGCATCATCACCAATTGTTGCAAAACCCGTCGTATCGGTAAAACCAGTAACACCGGTTAAACCAGCAGTGTCAACTCCGGCTAAGCCAGCACCTGTAGTTAAACCAAAACCGGTAGCACCATCAACACCAGTCAAACCAGTAATTTCGACACCAGTAACTCCAGCGCCTGTTGCCACACCACAACCAGTTGCTCCAGTCAAACCAGTAGCCCCTGCACCGGTAACACCTGTTAAACCAGTAGTATCTACTCCAGCTACACCAACACCAGCTGTGCAACCAAAACCGGTAGCGACTACTGATTCAAAACCTAGCTTAACTCCAGCTGAAGCCTTGGCTGCAATTAAACCAACAGATTTTTCTTCACAAACATCTGTTAATAAGAAAACAGAGACAAAACCTGTTCCTGGTGGAACGGCTACGACTACAACTACAACGACAACCACTGTTACCTCAAATGCGGCAACAGCGGGTCCAACAACACCGATTGTCACTATTACAACAAATGAAACTGAAACTCATTCAGAGGTGACAAGTGTCATTCATACTGGCACCACTAGCCACACGCATGTGGTCGGAGTTGTTACAAAACCAAACGTAGTTGTTACTCATCCAAAACCAAGTGTTCAGCCTAAACCGCATTTAACGAGACCTCATCATGGACCAGTACACCATGCTCCTTCGCGTCCAGGTAAACAAGTTAAACCGATTAGAACTGGACCAGGAACTCGTGGTCATGCTAGAAGACATCGCTAAATATAAAGTGTTAATACTGATTTAACTAGTAGTATAGTATTAAATAGCACAAAAAATGAGCAACTTTAAATTTAAAGTGGCTCATTTTTATATTAAGGACTTCTTAAAATTCTCTATTTTTTACTGAACTGCGGCTACCAAATCTTGAGCTTGTTTTTCAAGTGAGTTTAGGACTGTTTCTTCAAGAACCAATTTTCCGTCTGCCCAGGCAGAGTCGTTAACACGTGCAGCAGTAAAGTCACCAACGACTTGTGTACGGATGAATGGCAAGAGGTCTTTGTAAATAGCGAAGAGTTGATCGTGACCTGCATTGGCTACAGATGATACTGTGACAAACTTGTCTTGAAGGGCAGAAGCGCCACGTGTATCAGACAAGTCAAGAGCGCGAGATAGCCAGTCAAGCAAGTTTTTCACCGTACCAGGGATAGAGAAGTTATAGACTGGAGAGAAAATCCAGATGGCATCCGCAGCGAGAACTGCTTCACGAGCAGCAGCTACAGCTGGATGTGTTGGAACTTCCAAATCTTGGCTGAAGAGAGGAAGGGTTGAATAATCAAGGTAGCTAACCTCTGCTTTACCAGCAAGTGCTTTCTCAGCTTCGAGAGCCATTTGGTGGTTGAAAGAACCTTGACGTAGTGATCCGACGATAAATAATACTTTTTTAGACATGATGTGTCTCCTTTTTCTTAAATTTCCGAGAAGTCTCTCGTTGTTATAAAATATATTACAACAAAACAAAAGGACTTGCAAGAAATTTGCTCAGAGTTTATTTGAAAATTATAAAATTGCTGAAACTCTAGTCAGTTGCCACTGGAAAAGTAAGAACTGTTTTTTGGATTTTAGTTTTCTTTGATTTTATAGGAGTATTCCAATATTCTCTTGTAATATAATGACATAAGTGCTAAAATAAACAAGAAAACTAGCAATAGAAACCGCAGAACAGCTATTTTCCGGTATCATTTCATAAATCATTAAAGGAACAATAATGGCATTGAAGAATGCTTCTAAAAGGGGTGGAGATCATGTAAGGCAAAGATTAACAAGTGACGGACAAAAGAAATAATAATACACTTGTTAAGGAGAAAAGATGTTAATAAGAAATTATCGGAAAAATATTGGCCTGATGGCCGGAGTTGAGTTTTTTGCATTTCTAGGGATTACCAGTTTTTGGATTCTCTTTCTCAGTCAAAACGGAATGTCTCTTTGGCAGATTGGACTTCTGGAGAGTATTTTTCATACGACCAGTCTTCTCTGTGAAATTCCATCTGGTATGTTAGCTGACCGCTATTCCTATAAGACCAACCTTTATTTAAGTCGTATAGCAGGGATTGTGTCTTCTATTCTTATGTTGGCTGGGCAGGGAAATTTTTGGATTTATGCGCTAGCTATGGCGATAAGTGCCTTGTCTTATAATTTTGATTCAGGAACAAGTGCAGCAATGGTCTATGACTCGGCTGTAGAGGCTGGGCTAAAGGAGCGCTATCTATCCATTTCAAGTTTCATGTCAGGAGTAGCAGAAGGAACTCGTTCTTTGGGGACAGTGTTGGCGGGATTTTTTGTCCATGGTCAATTGCACCTGACCTACTATATCATGATTGCCACTTCTATCATAGTTCTTGTCTTGATTTGGATGCTGAAAGAGCCCAGTGTCAAGCTAGAAAAAACTGATAGTGTGACCATGAAACAGATTATGTGGACTGTTAAGGAAGAGTTGGAGCGAAATCCCATGCTCTTCAACTGGATGATTTTGTCTCAGATTGTTGGGACACTCATGTGCATGTTTTATTTTTACTATCAAAATCAGTTACCGGATTTAAGTAGCTGGCAAATTTCAGCAGTTATGCTACTTGGAAGTCTCTTGAATATCGTCGCAGTCTATCTAGCGAGTAAGATTGGAAAGAGATATGCCGCCTTGAAGCTTTTCCCTATTCTCGTCCTGCTGACTGGAGTTACCTACCTGCTGTCCTACTTTGGAACACCTCTAATCTATATTTTGGTTTATTTGATTAGTAATGCTCTATATGCTCTTTTTCAGCCGATTTTTGATAATGATTTGCAAGAGCGGCTCCCAAGTGAAGTAAGGGCAACCATGCTGAGTGTCTACTCTATGATGTTTAGTCTAAGTATGATTGTCTTCTTCCCACTGACAGGCTGGTTGATTGACAATTTAGGCTTTGTAGTAACATTTCTTTATCTAGGATCCTTTTTAGTCATGATTAGCCTTCTACTGACTATCTTTTTAGGAAAAATGGCTAAAAGAATAGATGATAAAATGATTCCATAGATTAAAAGAATTTCTGAAAACTTGAGTGCAAGCTCAGGTTTTTTAATACGGTGATTTCGCTTGTGTCTATGCTTTTCTCTCTCGGTTTTAAACAAGAAAAATCGGTTTACTTTGAAGGAAGAAATAAAATACAATTGTTCTTGCATTCACTTGTAATAAAGCCCAATAGATGGTAAAATAGACGAGTGAAAACAAGACAAAATAAAGCAAAAAATAATCTACTGTGGCAGTATGGTCTAGGGATGACGATTTTATTTGTGGTTATCAGTGCTTCCTTTCTGTATCTGGTTTCTCTCGGCATGAAACCCTATCAAACAGCTAAAAGTGAAGGAGAAAAATTAGCTCAGCAGTATGCAGGATTAGAGCAGGTTGATCAGGTTGATTTATACAATGGCTTGGAATCTTATTACAGCGTTCTTGGTCGTAATAAACAGCAAGAAGCACTTGCTGTCCTGATCGGAAAAGATGACCATAAGATCTACGTTTATCAGCTAAATCAGGGTGTGTCACAAGAAAAAGCAGAAGCTCTTTCTAAGGAAAAAGGAGCTGGCGAGATTGACAAGATTACCTTTGGCCGTTATCAAGATAAGCCAATCTGGGAAGTCAAGTCAGGCTCTAATTTTTATCTAGTAGATTTTGAAACAGGAGCATTGGTCAATAAGGAGGGCCTATGAAACTATCCAATCGTGTTTTAGAAATGGAAGAAAGTGTGACTCTGGCTAGTGATGCAAGAGCAAAGAAGTTAAAGGCTGAAGGAAAAGATGTACTTTTCTTAACTTTAGGTCAGCCCGATTTCCATACTCCCAAAAATATTCAAGATGCAGCTGTTGCAGCCATTCGAGATGGACGTGCTTCTTTCTATACGGTAGCTTCAGGTTTGCCTGAGTTAAAAGTAGCAGTTAATACCTATTTTGAGCGTTATTATGGTTATTCCGTAGCAGCCAACGAAGTCACATTTGCTACCGGTGCTAAGTTCTCACTCTATACTTTCTTTATGGCTGTAATCAACCCTTTAGATGAGGTTATTATTCCAACTCCATACTGGGTTAGTTATGGAGACCAGGTCAAGATGGCAGAAGGGATTCCAGTCTTTGTTCAAGCTAAGGAAGACAATCACTTTAAGGTGACCGTAGAGCAGTTAGAAGCAGCTCGTACAGATAAAACTAAGGTTTTGGTGTTGAATTCGCCATCCAATCCGACAGGAATGATTTACACCCGTGAGGAACTCTTGGCTATCGGAAATTGGGCTGTTGAACATGACATTCTCATCCTAGCAGATGATATTTATGGTCGTTTGGTCTATAACGGGAATGAGTTCGTACCAATCTCTAGTCTATCAGAAGCCATTCGCAAGCAAACCATTGTTATTAACGGTGTATCAAAAGCTTATGCCATGACAGGTTGGCGAGTAGGTTATGCAGTGGGTGATCCAGAAATCATCGCTGCTATGAGCAAATTGACAGGTCAAACAACTTCTAACCTAACTGCTGTTTCACAATATGCAACTATCGAAGCCCTAACTGGACCGCAAGATTCTGTGGAAGTTATGCGTCAAGCATTTGAAGAACGTCTCAATACCATCTATCCACTCTTGTGTGAAGTCCCTGGTTTTGAAGTTGTAAAACCACAAGGAGCTTTCTATCTCTTTCCGAATGTCAAAAAAGCTATGGAGATGAAAGGTTATAGCGATGTAACAGCATTTACAACGGCTATTCTTGAAGAAGTTGGTCTGGCCTTGATTACAGGAGCAGGATTTGGAGCGCCAGAAAATGTGCGCCTCAGCTATGCGACAGACCTAGACACGCTTAAAGAAGCAGTTAAACGCTTGAAAGCATTTATGGAAAAATAAAAGAAAAAGAAAAGGAAAAATAATGACAAAACGTGTAACGATTATCGATGTAAAAGACTATGTTGGTCAAGAAGTGACGATTGGTGCTTGGGTTGCCAACAAATCAGGAAAAGGAAAAATCGCTTTCTTGCAATTGCGTGATGGAACAGCTTTCTTCCAAGGTGTGGCCTTTAAACCAAACTTTGTAGAAAAATTTGGTGAAGAAGTAGGACTTGAGAAGTTTGATGTTATCAAACGCTTGAGCCAAGAAACGTCTGTTTATGTGACAGGAATTGTCAAAGAAGACGAACGTTCTAAGTTTGGTTATGAGTTGGATATTACAGACATCGAAGTGATCGGTGAATCTCAAGATTACCCAATTACACCAAAAGAACACGGAACAGACTTCTTGATGGACAACCGTCACTTGTGGCTCCGTTCTCGCAAGCAAGTAGCAGTGATGCAAATCCGTAACGCGATCATCTACGCAACTTATGAATTCTTTGACAAGAACGGCTTCATGAAGTTTGATAGCCCAATTCTTTCAGGAAATGCGGCAGAAGATTCAACAGAACTCTTTGAAACAGACTACTTCGGTACGCCAGCCTACTTGAGCCAATCAGGTCAGCTTTACCTAGAAGCAGGTGCTATGGCACTTGGTCGTGTCTTTGACTTTGGTCCCGTATTCCGTGCTGAAAAATCAAAAACGCGCCGTCACTTGACTGAGTTCTGGATGATGGATGCAGAGTACTCATACTTGACACACGATGAGTCGCTTGACTTGCAAGAAGCTTATGTAAAAGCTCTTCTTCAAGGTGTTCTTGACCGTGCGCCTCAAGCTTTGGAAACCTTGGAACGTGATACAGAGCTCTTGAAACGCTACATTGCAGAGCCATTCAAACGTATCACTTATGATCAAGCTATTGACCTCTTGCAAGAGCATGAAAATGATGAAGACGCTGACTACGAACACCTTGAGCATGGTGATGACTTTGGTTCACCACACGAAACATGGATTTCAAACTACTTTGGTGTACCAACATTTGTCATGAATTACCCAGCAGCCATCAAGGCCTTCTACATGAAACCAGTTCCTGGAAATCCAGAGCGCGTGCTTTGTGCAGACTTGCTTGCTCCAGAAGGCTATGGAGAAATCATCGGTGGATCTATGCGTGAGGAGGACTACGATGCCCTTGTCGCTAAGATGGATGAACTTGGCATGGATCGTACAGAATATGAATTCTACCTTGATCTTCGTAAATACGGTACAGTTCCACATGGAGGATTTGGTATCGGTATCGAACGTATGGTAACCTTTGCAGCAGGAACAAAACACATCCGTGAAGCTATCCCATTCCCACGTATGTTGCACCGTATTAAACCGTAAATAAATATATAAAAGTAAAAGGTCAAATTGGCCTTTTATTTTTTATGATGAAATTACACAAAACAGCGATTGATATATATATATATATATATATAGAAAAATCCTCATATTTTGTACATAAACGTAGACAGTTTAGTTGAAATAATGTTATAATGTAAATTAGGGATTAAGTACCTAAGTGTAGTTGCTTTAATGTATAAATTAAGCTGGAAATGGAGGCGTTGTTTAAATACTTGGGTGTAATTCCGTAATTAACACATATTTTAAAAAAGGAGAAAACATGTATTCAAGAATGGAAAAATACCATGGTAGAAGAGCTCAACGCTTTTCTATTCGTAAGTATAGCTTTGGTGCCGCTAGTGTTCTATTGGGAACTGCTCTCCTATTAGGAACAAATGCTGTCAAAGCTGATGAGACGAACACTGGTTCTGCAAAGGCTACAGAAATTACAAATCCTGATAAACAGAAACCTGATTCAGCCATAACAACACCAGTTGTTGAAGAACTTCCAGAATTAAAGCTTGATGCTGTAAAAGCAGATGAAAAATCTGAAGTAAAAGAAGAAGCTAAACCTGTAGCAGAAAAAGAAGTTACTGATAAAGCTGCAACAGAAAAATCTGATAAAGAGCAAGCTGACAAAAAAGAAGTAGCTAAAGAAAAAACTGACAAAGAAACATCTGAAAAAGCTGAAACAGTAAAACCTAAAGATGAAGTGAAGACAGTTCTTACTCAATTGACTTCAGAAGCAGAAGTAATGGCAACAGTTGCTTCAAACTTTTCAGATAAGGAAGCTAAAGATGTTGAAGCTAAACAAAAATTGTCAGCTGCAATTGCTGCTGTTAAGTTAGAAGCAGTAGCATCTAAAGGTTTACTTTCATCTGATGCTTCTAAAGATCAGATGGTAGCCCAAGTGAACCGTCTTTCAGCCGCAATTGAAGCAGTTTATGCTGAAATGAAACGTGCAGGCCATGCAGGTAAAGTTGAAGCTGTATTAGCTGAAACTCATACTGGTAAAGCTCTTATAAAAGAAGGAAAAGCCGTAGTAAACGTTCAAAACGCTTATATTACTATGAATGCTGATAATTCAGCACCAACGGCATGGGGAATAGAAATTTCTTTTGACACGTCTAGAACTCAAAAGGGTGATACTACTAAAATTGAATTAAAAAATTTAGCAGGATTTGGTGATGCATTCAAGGTAGGAACACCAATAAAAGCCGCGGATGGTACAACGATAGGTGTGGTGAAATCTGCTGCCCAAAGTAATTCTACAGGTAACAAAGGTACAACAAGTCCATATTGGGCTCAACGTATGAAAGATGGAATGACTTATGAAGAACGTCTTGCAGAGCAACCAGCTATTCCCAATGAAGTAGGAACTATTACTTATACAATAGAATGGAACGAAAAAGCTAGTAATTATCCGGTTACAACATATTCTGTTGAAAATTTAACAGGTAGTGGATATTATGCTCCTCAAATTTCTAAGGATACAGAATACACTGCGGAGATTAAGGTAGATGGCCAAAAAGTTCTGGAACATACTTACATACATAAAGCAACTAAGCCGAGTGTTCAGAAGCAGTCGACTAGTGTCTCTTTGTTGACTGACAATGGTGTTAACTATAATGGCTCTTCACTTGTGAAAAAGAATGATTCTGTAGTTATTAATACAGATACTGATGTTCGCTATAGCAAAGGATCTAAATTTACAATTGATTTACCAAATGATGAGTTCACTTATTTCCGTGAATTGGGAAATGGAAAGAATTCTATTAAGAGTTCAGAAGTGACATATAGGCCATCTAACCGTTGGTCAAATGTTCAAGCTAATCAAAATAATGTTTGGATTCTCCAAGATGGCCGAGATACAAGCTTTACATTAAAAGCTACATTGAAATCACCAACTCGATTGGAACTAGAAGTCATTGATGGTGTTATTCAAGAGGGTTCAACTGTCTCTATGGCTTTAGATAAGCTAGGGATTGAAAAAGTATTGACACCTCGTACCTTCTCAGATGATTTTTCAAAAATAAAATATGATGAATTAGGGCGAGTTGCTAAGGGAAGTACAGTTGGTAATGACAAAACTAGCGCAACTTTATCAGTTACAGGCGGGACTCCATTAAATGGTCAAACAGAAGAAATTGCTACTAAAGTTAACAATGGTTGGGAAGTTAGTGTTATACCGAATGGTTCAACCACTGTTGAGACTGGGGCAGTTACTTTAACTTTAAAAGATTTAGAAACTGGTAAAATTATTGGATATATACCGACAGAATATAATGGATATGCACCTCTTAAGGAAGATGGTACGTATGAAACAAAAAATATTCTAGGTAAAAAATATGATGTTACGAATCAAATTCCAGATTTGGTTAAACCTATTGCTGGGGTTGATTATATATTAGCTGAAATTCCTCCAAAAGGTCCTGCAGGAACTATTAATGTTAGTGATAAACGGATTCGTGATATATATACTGCAGATGAAATTACCGCGGCTGGTTTGAATCCTAATGCTTATGTTAACAATGTTATTTATTCATATGTTAAGAAAACTAAGGTTGAAGAAGTAAACCGTACAATTAAGTATGTGTATGCAGACGATGTTAAAAATCTTGCAGGGCAACAGGTGTTTGAACCAACTAAACAAACAGTAAGTTATACAGGTACTGTCAAATTAAATTCTGATGGTAAAGCTGCAGTTGACTCCAATGATAAGCCTATTTACGTTAATTGGGTAGGTAACGGAGATACAAATCTTCCAGAAGTAACAGTACCCCAAAAAGAAGGTTACATTGCAAGTGTAGAAAAAGTTCCGGTACAGCCAACAACTGCAACAGATGAAGATTACGAATATGTAGTAACTTACTCACCAATCCAAAAAGCTAAAACAACATTTGTCTACCAAGACAAAGATGGTAATGTTAAGCAAGTGGAAGGTAACACGCCAATCTCTGAAACAGGTAAAGGTGGAGACAAACTTACAAAAGCAGATGAAATCGCTGCGAGAATCAAAGAAGCTCAAAACAAAGGATATGAAGTAGTTTCTAATACATATCCAACAGATGGCGTCTTTGATAAAGATGTTGACACTGATCAAGAGTTCACAGTAACACTTAAAGAACGTGTTGTACCAGTTACACCAGATCAACCAAAAACACCAGGGACACCTGTTGATCCAAACAATCCAGACGGACCTAAATACCCAGCTGGATTAGAAGAAAAAGATCTAAACAAAACAGTAACACGTACAATCACATACGTATACGAAGATGGAACTCCAGTGTTAAATGAAGATGGAACACCAAAAACAGTAACACAAGAAGCTAAATTCACACGTGAAGCTAAAGTCAACTTGGTTACAGGTGAGGTTACATACGGAGATTGGACACCAGCACAAGATTTAGCTGAAGTTAAATCACCAGTAGTTAAAGGATTCTTAGCTGACAAAGCAAGTGTACCAGTAGTAAACGTAACAGGTGATTCTGAAGATATCAAGGAAGTAGTAACCTACAAACCACTTGGTTCATGGGTACCAAACATCCCAGGTCAACCAACAAACCCAATTAAGTATCCAAATGATCCAACAGATCCAACCAAACCAGGACAACCAACAGAAGTAGTACCATATGTACCAGGATACACTCCAAAAGATGGCAATGGTCAACCACTTAAACCAGTAGATCCAAACAATCCAACTAAAGGTTATGAAGTACCAAGTGTCCCAACTAACCCAGGTGAGGATACACCAATCAACTATGTGAAGGATACACAAAAAGCTAAAACGACTTTCGTAGATGAAAAAGGAAATCCAATTCCAGGTGTTGATGCTATTACTGAAGAAGGTGACTCAGATACACCACTTACAAAAGAAGCTGAAGTAAAAGCTAAGATCAAAGAACTTGAAAACAAAGGATATGAATTAGTTTCTAATACATATCCAGAAGGTGGTAAGTTCGATAAAGATAAAGACACTGATCAAGAGTTCAAAGTAACGCTTAAGGAACGTGTTGTACCAGTTACACCAGATCAACCAAAAACACCAGGAACACCTGTTGATCCAAATAACCCAGACGGACCTAAATACCCAGCTGGCTTGGAAGAAAAAGATCTAAATAAAACTGTCACACGTACAATTACTTATGTTTACGAAGATGGAACTCCAGTATTAAACGAAGATGGCACTCCAAAAACAGTAACACAAGAAGCTAAATTCACACGTGAAGCGAAAGTTAACTTGGTTACAGGTGAGGTTACATACGGAGATTGGACACCAGCTCAAGACTTGGCTGAAGTGAAGTCACCAGTAGTAAAAGGATACTTAGCTGATAAAGCAACAGTACCAACTACAAAAGTAACTGCAGACTCAGAAAACACTACAGAAGTGGTAACATACAAACCACTAGGATCATGGATTCCAAACATCCCAGGACAACCAACAAATCCAATCAAGTATCCAAATGATCCAACAGATCCAACCAAACCAGGACAACCAACAGAAGTAGTACCATATGTACCAGGATATACTCCAAAAGATGGAAATGGTCAACCACTTAAACCGGTAGATCCAAACGATCCAACTAAAGGATATGAAGTACCAAATGTCCCAACAGATCCAGGAAAAGATACAGTAATTAACTATGAAGCAAATGACACTAACCTAGTAGTTAAATATGTAGATGAAAATGGAAAAGAACTTAAACCTACAGAAACAACAAAAGGAAAAGTAGGAGATGAGTACACTACAGAAGGAAAAGTGATTGACGGATACGTATTAGTACGAGTAGAAGGTGAAGCGAAAGGTAAGATTGGTAAAGACGGTTCAACAGTAACTTATGTTTACAAGCCACTTGGTTCATGGGTACCAAACATCCCAGGACAACCAACAGACCCAATCAAATATCCAAACGATCCAACAGATCCAACCAAACCAGGCAAGGATAAACCAGTTCTTCCGTACGTGCCAGGATACACACCTAAGGATAAAGACGGTAATCCGTTGAAACCAGTAGATCCAAACGATCCAACCAAAGGATATGAAGTACCAAGTATTCCAACAGATCCAAGTCAAGATACACCAATCAACTACGTAGCAAACAAAGCTAACCTAGTAGTTAAATATGTAGATGAAAAAGGCAAAGACCTTCTTCCTGCAGAGACTACAGAAGGTAAAGTAGGCGATGAGTACGCTACAAGTGGAAAAGTTATCAAGGGTTATGTTCTTGTTCGCGTAGATGGAGAAGCGAAAGGTAAGATTGGTAAAGATGGTTCAACAGTAACTTATGTTTACAAACCACTAGGATCATGGGTACCAAACATCCCAGGTCAACCAACAGACCCAATCAAGTATCCAAATGATCCAACAGATCCAACAAAACCAGGACAACCAACAGAAGTGTTACCATACGTTCCAGGATTCACTCCAGAAGATAAAGATGGCAACCCACTTAAACCAGTTGATCCGAAAGATCCATCAAAAGGATATGTAGTACCAAACATCCCAACAGATCCAAGTCAAGATACAGTAATTAACTATGTAGCAAACAAAGCTAAACTAGTAGTTAAATATGTAGATGAAAAAGGCAAAGACTTAATCCCTTCAGAAACAACAGAAGGAAAAGTAGGAGATGAGTACACAACAACTGGAAAAGTAATTCCAGGACACCTACTTGTTCGTGTAGATGGAGACGCTAAAGGTAAGATTGGCACAGATGGTTCAACAGTAACATACGTTTACAAACCAATCGGATCATGGATTCCAAACATCCCAGGACAACCAACAGACCCAATCAAGTATCCAAATGATCCAACAGATCCAACAAAACCAGGACAACCAACAGAAGTGTTACCATACGTTCCAGGATTCACTCCAGAAGATAAAGATGGCAACCCACTTAAACCAGTTGATCCGAAAGATCCATCAAAAGGATATGTAGTACCAAACATCCCAACAGATCCAAGTCAAGATACAGTAATTAACTATGTAGCAAACAAAGCTAAACTAGTAGTTAAATATGTAGATGAAAAAGGCAAAGACCTTCTTCCTGCAGAGACTACAGAAGGTAAAGTAGGCGATGAGTACGCTACAAGTGGAAAAGTTATCAAGGGTTATGTTCTTGTTCGCGTAGATGGAGAAGCGAAAGGTAAGATTGGTAAAGATGGTTCAACAGTAACTTATGTTTACAAACCACTAGGATCATGGGTACCAAACATCCCAGGTCAACCAACAGACCCAATCAAGTATCCAAATGATCCAACAGATCCAACAAAACCAGGACAACCAACAGAAGTGTTACCATACGTTCCAGGATTCACTCCAGAAGATAAAGATGGCAACCCACTTAAACCAGTTGATCCGAAAGATCCAACAAAAGGATATGTAGTACCAAACATCCCAACAGATCCAAGTCAAGATACAGTAATTAACTATGTTCCAAATCCTAGGGAAGTAGAAAAACCTGCTAAACCAGCTCAACCTTCTAAATCTTCTAAACAAGAAACACCTAAATATGTTGAAGGTCAAAAAGAGTTGCCTAACACAGGTACAGAAGCTAGCGCTAGTCTAGCATCGCTCGGACTTCTTGGAGCACTAGGAGGGATTGGACTTCTTACTCGTAAGAAAAAAGAAGATTAAATCTAATTAGATTTTCTAATAAGAATAAGGAGTTGGATGGAATATCCGCTCCTTTTTCTTATAGTTTGAAACTATAAGATAGCCTAAAAAAGAAGTGTTAGAGGGGATTAGCAGTTTTTGGTATAATGGAAGATATTTGAAAGAAAAGAGAAGTGATATGACACAGATTATTGATGGGAAGTCTCTAGCAGCTAAGTTACAAGGACAGCTGGCTGAAAAGACAACAAGATTAAAGGAAGAAACGGGGCTAGTACCTGGTTTGGTAGTGATTTTGGTTGGGGACAACCCTGCCAGCCAAGTCTATGTTCGCAACAAGGAGAGGTCAGCCCTTGCGGCTGGTTTCCATAGTGAAGTTGTGCGAGTTCCAGAAACCATTACCCAATCGGAATTGTTAGACTTGATTGCCAAATACAATCAAGATTTAGCTTGGCATGGGATTTTGGTCCAGTTACCTTTACCCAAACATATCGATGAAGAAGCGATTTTGTTGGCCATTGATCCTGAAAAGGACGTAGATGGTTTCCATCCCCTGAACATGGGGCGTCTTTGGTCTGGTCACCCAGTCATGATTCCTTCAACACCTGCAGGAATTATGGAAATGTTTCATGAATATGGAATTGATTTGGAAGGTAAACATGCGGTCGTCATCGGTCGTTCCAATATCGTTGGAAAACCTATGGCCCAGCTTCTTTTGGCAAAGAATGCGACAGTGACTTTGACCCACTCACGGACTCATCATCTTGCTAAGGTGGCTGCTAAAGCAGATATTCTCGTAGTAGCAATCGGCCGCGCCAAGTTTGTGACTGCTGACTTTGTCAAACCAGGTGCGGTAGTCATTGACGTTGGGATGAACCGCGATGAAAACGGAAAGCTCTGTGGGGATGTGGATTATGAGGCAGTTGCCCCACTTGCTAGCCATATTACGCCAGTTCCTGGAGGTGTCGGTCCTATGACCATTACCATGCTAATGGAGCAAACTTATCAGGCAGCACTTAGAACATTGGATATAAAATAGGAAAAAAGAAGGTAGAATAATATTTTACCTTCTTTTTATGTAGTGTATGTAACTGAATGCAGTCTATAATGATATGAGTCCATAAACTATAAATTTAAAGTCTAAAACTGTTATTAATGCAATTAAATATGTATTGGAAAGTGCCTAGAACCCAAAGCTACTTTCATTGCACCTATTTCTTTTGAATGAACTTTTTATATACCATTTTATTAGGTTAAATTAATGGAAAATGATTGCAATTTCAGGCGTGTTTTGATATATTCAATATATAAAATATATTATCGAACTTGGTACTTGTTTGTGTATTCAGAAGGAGGTTGTTTTTTAAAATAAAGAAAACGCTTACTTTGTATCGAGAAAAAGAAATGAGGATTTTAATGAACAAAAGACTTTTTGATAAACGTTGTCATTATAGCATTCGTAAATTTGCAATAGGTGCGGCATCTGTAATGATTGGGGCTAGTATATTTGGCATTTCAGCTGTACAAGCTGAGGAGGTGGCTTCATCCAATACTCAAACAGGAGAAACAACTGTTCATCAACCTCAGCCTTTAGATAAGCTTCCTGATGATGTGGCAGCTGCTATCGCAAAGGCTGATGAGAATGGTGGGCGTGAGTTTGTAAAACCCAAAGCTGAGTCGACAGAAGATAAGGTGATTAAGGATACAGAACCTACTAGACCTGCTAATGAGGGTAGTCATGAATTAGCTAGCCCTAAAGTGGAAACTCCAAATAAAGTAGAAGAAGGAAACAAAGCTGAGGACAAACAGAAATCTGAAGAGGCAAATCCAAAGCCTGTTGAATCTGCAGTAACAGCTGGAACAGAAGTAAAAGAGGATTCTAAAAAAACTTCTGAAAAGGACCAAGTGAAATCAGACACAGAGATCAAACCTTCTTCTGAAAAATCGCAAGCACTATCTGGAGAGTCAAACAAAGCTGAAGTTGAAAAGGAAAAACAGCTATTATCGGAGCGAAAACAAGATTTTAATAAAGATTGGTATTTTAAACTAAATGCCCAAGGCGATTTTTCAAAAAAAGATGTGGATGTTCATGATTGGTCTAAATTGAATCTTCCGCATGATTGGAGTATTTATTTTGATTTTGACCATAAGTCTCCTGCTCGAAACGAAGGTGGACAGTTAAATGGTGGAACGGCTTGGTATCGCAAAACGTTCACAGTTAATGAAGCTGATAAGAACAAGGATGTACGTATCAATTTTGACGGTGTTTACATGGATTCTAGGGTCTATGTAAATGGTAAATTTGTAGGACATTATCCAAGTGGCTATAATCATTTTTCTTATGATATCACTAAGTTTTTAAACAAGGATGGTAGTGAAAATTCAATTACTGTTCAAGTGACCAATAAACAACCAAGTAGTCGTTGGTATTCTGGAAGTGGTATTTATCGTGATGTAACCCTTAGTTATCGTGATAAAGTTCATGTTACCGAAAATGGTAATCATATCACTACTCCAAAACTTGCTGAGCAAAAAGAAGGGAATGTTGAAACACAGGTTCAAAGTAAGATTAAGAATACGGATAAGAAGGCTGCTAAAGTCTTTGTGGAACAACAAATTTTCACTAAGGAAGGCAAGGTTGTATCAGAATTAGTTCGCTCTGAAACGAAGAATTTAGCAGAAAATGAAGTTGCAGATTTCAGACAAACAATCCTAGTTAATAAACCAACTCTTTGGACGACAAAAAGTTATCATCCTCAACTGTATGTGCTGAAAACAAAGGTTTATAAAGAAGGTCAACTAGTTGATGTAACAGAAGATACATTTGGTTACCGTTATTTCAATTGGACTGCTAAGGATGGTTTCTCTCTGAATGGTGAACGCATGAAATTCCACGGAGTAAGTATTCACCATGATAATGGAGCTTTGGGTGCAGAAGAAAATTATAAGGCTACCTATCGTAAATTAAAACTCCTGAAAGATATGGGGGTTAACTCTATTCGAACAACCCACAATCCAGCTAGTCCTCAGTTGCTTGATGCTGCAGCTAGTTTAGGTCTTTTGGTGCAAGAGGAAGCTTTTGATACCTGGTATGGTGGTAAGAAAACATACGACTATGGACGGTTCTTTGATCAAGATGCAACACACCCAGAGGCTAAAAAGGGTGAGAAGTGGTCTGATTTTGATCTCAGAACAATGGTAGAACGTGATAAGAACAATCCGTCTATCGTAATGTGGTCTCTTGGAAATGAGGTGGAAGAGGCAAATGGTAGTCCTCGTTCTATCGAGACAGCTAAACGTTTGAAGGCTATTATCAAGGCAATTGATACTGAACGTTATGTCACCATGGGTGAAAATAAATTTAGTCGTGCAGCGACAGGTGATTTCTTGAAACTCGCAGAAATCATGGATGCTGTCGGTATGAACTATGGTGAACGTTTTTATGATGCGGTTCGTAGAGCGCATCCAGACTGGCTCATTTATGGTTCTGAAACCTCTTCTGCTACTAGAACGCGTGATTCTTATTACAATCCTGCTCAAATCCTTGGACACGATAACCGTCCAAATCGTCACTATGAACAATCTGATTATGGTAACGACCGTGTTGGGTGGGGAAGAACAGCTACTGAGTCATGGACTTTTGACCGTGATCGCGCTGGCTATGCCGGACAATTTATCTGGACTGGGTTTGATTATATTGGTGAACCAACTCCATGGCATAACCAAGATAATACACCTGTAAAAAGCTCTTACTTTGGTATCATCGATACGGCTGGTTTACCAAAAAATGATTTCTACCTTTATCGCAGTGAGTGGTATAGTGCTAAAGAAAAGCCAACTGTACGCATTTTACCACATTGGAACTGGACTGAAGAGACACTTAAGGATCGCAAGATGCTAGTCGATGGAAAGGTTCCAGTTCGTACCTTCTCAAATGCTGCAAGTGTCGAATTGTTCTTAAATGGACAGTCGCTTGGTAAAAAGGAATATACGAAGAAAAGGACAGAAGATGGACGTCCTTATCATGAAGGGGCTAAACCAAGTGAATTGTATCTTGAGTGGCTTGTGAAATACCAACCCGGCACACTGACTGCGATTGCTAGAGATGAAAATGGTAACGAAATTGCGCGTGATAGTGTGACAACTGCAGGGGAACCAGCAAGAGTTCGTCTGACTAAAGAAGAGCATGTTATCACTGCAGATGGGAAAGACCTATCCTACATCCATTACGAAATTGTTGATAGCGATGGGAATGTGGTTCCGACAGCGAATAATCTTGTTCATTTCAATCTTCATGGTCAGGGACAGATCGTTGGTGTGGATAATGGAGAACAAGCTAGCCGTGAGCGCTACAAAGCTCAAGCGGATGGAACATGGCAAAGACGTGCTTTCAATGGTAAAGGAGTTGTCATTGTAAAATCAACAGAAAAAGAAGGTAAATTTACTCTTTATGCAGATTCTGCTGGTTTGACATCTGATAGCGCAACGGTCGCAACTGTGTCTGGTAAGAAAGAAAACCGTCACTTTGTAGCCTTTGCTCCTGTTAAAGCAACAACTGACGTGACTACAAATCCTGAATTGCCTCAAACAGTAACAGCTATTTATAGTGACGGTAGTGTTGAGGAAAAGACTGTAACATGGGATGTGCCAGCTGACTTGCTTACAAGTGCAGGTGAGAAAAAAGTATCTGGACGTGTAGAAGGTTTGGAAACCAAAGCTGAGGCACTTGTAAAAGTGATTGCCTTAGATAGATGGTTACCAAAAGTTGCTACAGTACCAGTTGGTACAACTGCAGCAGATTTGGATAAAACAGTCACAGCTGTTCTGACAGATGGTAGTTTGATCGATACAGAGGTTGTCTCATGGACCTTGAAAGATCCTGCTGCTTTGACCAAGGAAGGGGGACGTACGGAAGCTACTGGTAAATTAGTAGATGATGGCCATGAAGTTACGGCAACCTTTATCGCAAGCAGTAAGGAAACAACAAGTAGCATTACAGGACTTACTGTTGGGGATAAAGCTCTTGAGAACTTCGAGTCTGGCAAGACTTATTACCGTGTATCCCTTCCTTACACTGGAACAATTCCAAGTGTTGGGGCTCAGACTACTGGTTATCAAGTAACTGTTCAGCAAGCTTCTGCTGATAATGGTTATCAGGCTTCTGTCTTCTTGAGTGATCAAAAGGGTGACTTAGTTCAAACTTACTTAATTCAGTTTGTGAAGGAAGCTCCTGCCTTGAAACGTTTGGAAGTAGTTGTGGAAGGAAAAGAAACTGCTACTGAAGATCAGGTTTTAACTTATCGTGTCATTGGTAGTTATGAGGATGGTTCTCAAACAGAATTTTCAGCTTCAGATATTCACCTAGAAGCTAAATCATCTGATGGTGGGCATCTTGAGGTGAATGGACAAAACCTCCTTCTTTATAGCAAAGGACGCGTGACATTGACACCACGCATCGATAATCAGACAGAGAGCACGAAATCTATAACTACTGAAGTGGTGATTAAAGAAAATAAAGTCAGCAAGAAGATTGTGAAACTTCATCCTGTATCTATTTCTACAGATATTAATCAGCAACCGAATCTACCTAAAGAAGTTGGGGCAGAATTTGATAAGGGCTTGCCACGCAAAGTATCTGTAACTTGGGACAAGGTAGATAAAAAAGAATTGGGTCGCTATCATAGCTTTACCCTTAAAGGACATGTAGAAGGAACAGACATTGAAGCTCAAGCAACGGTGACAGTTGAAGGCTTACAAGTTGCAGAGGAAGTCAGCCTCACAGTACCTAAGGGTGAGACAGTTCAATTGCCAGCTAATGTTCGTGCTTACCATTCTAACGGAACAACTATCTACAAAGATGTGGTTTGGGAACAGGTTCCAGCCAACTTTAGTCAAACTGAAGGGGTCTATGAAATCAATGGTCGTTTAGTAGGTAGCAATCTTACAACTAAAGCTCATGTTCGAGTGTCTAGTCAAGTTGTTGCTGGAAATAATATCTCTAAACAATGGACAGGGTCACAATTGCCAGCTGCCATTGTATCCAATACAGGAGGAGATGATTCAGCTAATACCTTGAACGACCTAACTGTGTCAAGAACGCCAACAGATGCTAAAAATAGATGGACTACTTGGAGAACAAATACTGATAATGACTGGGCTTCTATCTTGTTTGGTAATTCAGGAGACTTGACGAAACGTTTTGTCAACAATTTATCAGTTGATTTCTATACTGATGGAGCAATTGGTCTTCCAAAAGAATATGTAGTTGAATATTATGTAGGTAAAGAAATTCCAGATTTACCAAGTGATGTCAGCAATGCTCAGCGTGATACTAATCATCCATTTAATAATCCAGCCAACTGGAAAGCAGTTGAAAACTTACATGCTCCAAGTCAGCTATCTGCAACTCAAACAAATCACTTCACATTTGACAAGGTAGAAACCTATGCTGTTCGTATTCGTATGAAGAAGGCTGATGGAACTTCAGGTGTTGGTCTGACAGAGCTAACTGTCCTTGGAAACAAGGTAGTAAGCTCTACAAGTTCAGAGATTTCTATTAAGGTAGATGGCAAGGATCTTGAACACTTTAATCCATCTAAGACCGATTACTATATTCCTCAATCTAGCAAAGAAATCACTGCAACAGCTAGCAATAATGGTTTGGTAACGGTTGTGCCTGCAACTAGTCCAAAAGGTGCAACACGTCTCATCTTAAAAGCAGAAGATGGTACGGTATTGAAAGAATATAGAATCTTCCGTAATGATGAAAAAGATACAAGTCTACCTTTAGCAGCTGAAAATGGTGCAACTACTTTGAAGCTCGGAGATACCCTTCAACTTCCATCAGAAGTCACTGTTTATTATCCAACTTCAAATACTTGGACTACAGATAAACTGGCAGTGAAATGGGATGCTATTCCTGAACATGCGACAGAGCATGAGGGAAGATTCCAAGTAACTGGTCATGTCATTGGTACAAATCTAACCACTACCATGCAAGTAACAGTTGTAGCTAAAGGAAATCAAGTCATCTCAGAAAATCCAAGCAACAATGAAACGGATTCTAAAGCCTTTGCTTCGACAACGAACGATACACAAGCAGCTTCACATGATCGAATTTTCTATATCAATGATGGAAAATACAATGAAGATGGACGTTGGACAAACTGGTCTCGTACTCCAAAAAATGAAGAAACTTCTGTCGGACTACTCTTTAAGAAGAACGGTAACATTACCTCACAAGCTATTGGAAAAGTAGCCATTCAGTTCTTTAAAGATAGTGGAACAGATGCCCCAGAGAAAATGGTTCTAGAAAGATATATTGGCCCTGTCTTTACAGAACCAAGTACGATTTCTCGTTATGAAGAAAATGCTGACCATCCATTCAACAAGGCAGAAAATTGGGCACTAATTCCTTACAAAGCTTCTGGAGAATTAGTAGCTGGGAAACCAATCGAATTTAACTTTGATCCGATTCAAACGACAGCTATTCGTGCTCGAATGACTCGTAAGTCTACTACTAACGGGTTAGCAGTAGTCGAATTTACAGCCTACTCTGCAGGCAAGGGAGCAGAAGTCGAAACACCGTCAGCGACTATTTCAATCGATGGAAAAGCATTGGAAAACTTTGATCCAAATGTGACAGAGTACACCCTAACAACAATGGGAACTAAACCAAAAGTCACTGCGACAACTAGTGGACATGGAGTAGTCACGGTAGTGGATCATGGAAATACAAATCTTCCAACACTTGTTCGTCTTGTTTCCAAAGATGGAAATCTGGTGAAAGAATATCGTTTACACTTTAAGTCTACCTTCCAAACAACACCGACTGAAGGCGTTAAGAACTTAGTAGCAGAAACTCCAAGTTTAGAAATTGAAAAGACTCCACTTCCGTTTAAAGAAGTTATTCGTGAAACCCCTGAACTTGCTCAAGGTCAACGTCGTATAGTTTCTGAAGGACAAGCTGGAGAAAAAGTTGACTATATTCAAGTTTTGGGAACTACTAGAACTCTTGTTCATTCTGAACAAAGAAAGGCTCAGGATCGTATTATTGAGGTAGGAGTAAAACCATCTATTTCAAATAGTAAGGGTGAGGAACCTTCGCCAGTAAACGAAGTTCCAGAATTCAAAGGCGGTGCTAACTTTGTAGAAGCAGCAGTGAACGAAGTTCCAGAATTCAAAGGCGGTGCTAACTTTGTAGAAGCAGCAGTGAACGAAGTTCCAGAATTCAAAGGTGGTGCTAACTTTGTAGAAGCAGCAGTAAATGAAGTTCCAGAATACACAGGAATTCTAGCCACAGTAGGAGATCAAGCAGTACCAAGTGTTGAGAAACCTGAATTTAAGGGTGGCGTTAATGCTGTAATGGCTCTAGAACATAAACTTTCAGAGTACCGTGGTATTCTAGCTACAGTAGGGAATCAACCAGCACCGACAGTAGAAACACCAGAGTTTAAACTAAGTTCGTTAGAAAAAGCTCAGACTCCAGAAGTACCAGTTCAAGTTGCCAAGGAAGACAAGAGATTGCCAGAAACTGGTGAAAAACAGTCAGAAACAGCTATTTTCTTGGCTGGTGTTACCTTGGCCTTATCAGCAGCTTTATTAACTGCAAAACGCAAAGAGGATTAGTCTGTGCGCCTAATACCATTCTATTTGTATAGATTGGTAGAAGATAAAAAATGAATCGATAAATGAGTCGAATAGATGGAGAGGACCAATTAGGCCTCTCCGTCTTTACTAGTGAAAATGGAATCGTTTACTTTCGTGTTGGGACGAAAGGAGAGTAGAGGGGCTTTGTCCCCTCTTTTTCTATATGAACGAAGAGATTTATATTTAAGATGCAAGGTGGATAGACTTTATAGTATAATGAATAGAGAGGAAAAAACAATGAAAGTGATTGAGCAAGCATTATTAGAAAAAGTCATTATTGAACGTTCTCGTACAAGTCATAAAGGAGACTATGGCCGTCTGCTCTTGCTTGGTGGGACTTATCCCTATGGTGGTGCTATCGTCATGGCTGCTTTAGCAGCTGTAAAAAGCGGTGCAGGATTGGTGACTGTTGGAACGGATAGGGAAAATATCCCAGCTTTGCACAGTCATTTACCTGAGGCTATGGCCTTTTCTCTTCAAGACCAGCAACTGTTAAAAGAGCAGTTGGAGAGGGCAGAAGTGGTCTTAGTGGGACCTGGTTTACGAGACGATGCTTTTGGAGAAAATCTAGTAAAACAGGTTTTTGCTAGATTAAGACAGAATCAGATTTTGATTGTAGACGGAGGGGCCTTAACCATCCTTGCTAGAACTAGATTATCATTTCCTTCGTGTCAGCTTATCTTAACTCCCCACCAAAAAGAATGGGAAAAACTGTCTGGAATTACTATTGAAAAGCAAAAGGAAGCTACAACGGCTTGTACCCTAACTTCCTTCCCTCAAGGAACAATTTTGGTAGAGAAAGGTCCAGCTACTCGTATTTGGCAAGCTGGCCAATCTGATTATTACCAGTTACAGGTTGGCGGTCCCTATCAGGCGACTGGGGGAATGGGAGATACTCTTGCTGGAATGATTGCAGGATTTGCAGGCCAATTCCGACAGGCCAGTCTCTATGAACGTGTGATAGTAGCGACCCATCTTCATTCAGCAATTGCTCAAGAACTAGCTCAAGAACACTATGTGGTCTTGCCGACGGAAATCAGCAGTCATCTTCCCAAAATAATAAAAAAAATATCTCAAAAAGGCACCTGATCGTTTCAGGCGCCTTTATATCTTTTAGAAAAATCCTTTAATCTTTCCAACGAGGCCATCTAGACCTTCAGAACCAGAAATCAACTGCTGAGCTTGAGAGAAGTATTCTCCAAGCTGTTCTTGATTTTCTGCAACAAATGTTTTTGCAGCTTCGAAATCTTTTGTTTCGATTAGCTCTTTTACTTGATTAAACAAATCTAATGGGTTCATCTTATGTCTCCTTTTCTGTATAATACTATTCAAACATTTTATAAAAAATTTTTCAAGCAAAGAGATTTTTCTATCGAAGTTGAGGGGTGTCAAACAGGGCTTTTTTTGATATAATTTTTAATGATGAATTCGAGAACTAATCGGTATGTGGTTGTTGATTTAGAGGCCACTAGCACCGGAAGCAAGGCAAAAATTATTCAAGTGGGTATTGTGGTGATTGAAAATGGCGAAATCGTCGATCAGTTTGGGACTGACATCAATCCTCATGAGCCCTTGGATTCTCATATAAAAGAATTAACAGGTTTGACTGATCAACGGTTGGCAGTTGCTCCAGAGTTTTCACAGGTAGCTGGAAGGATTTTTGAACTGGTTAAGGATGGTGTTTTTGTCGCGCACAATGTTCAGTTTGATGCAAATCTTCTAGCAGAGTACCTATTCTTTGAAGGTTATGAATTGAGAACTCCACGAGTGGATACCGTTGAGTTAGCACAGGTTTTGTACCCTCAGTTTGAAAAGTACAATCTCGGCATTCTCTGTCAAGAGTTAGGGATTAAGTTAGACCACGCCCACACCGCTCTCTCTGATGCACAAGCAACAGCAGAGCTTTTGCTTTTTATGCGTCAAAAACTTTTTCAGTTACCAAAAGGACTTTTAGAAACCTTGTTAAATCTTGCGGATAACCTCCTTTATGAAACTTATTTAGTGATTGAAGAAGTATATCAGCGACAGTCCCTCCTTTCTTCTCACGATTTGATGGAGTTCCATGGACTCTTTCTAAGAAAGAAAAGTCAGTCTTTAAAACCACGTAAGCTATCTAAGGATTTTACTAAAAATATTTCCTTATTAGACTTGGATGAACGTCCTCAGCAAGTTGAATTTGCAGAAAAAGTTGAGCAGTTATTAAAGGAACAGAAAACCGCGTTTATTCAAGCCCAAACGGGACTTGGAAAGACTTATGGTTACCTACTGCCAGCTTTGAGCATGAAAAGTGAAGGTGGCATCCTTGTTAGTGTTCCTACCAAAATCCTTCAAAATCAAATTATGCAAGAAGAAGGAAGGCGATTAAAAGATACTTTTCATATTGATATTCATAGTCTTAAGGGACCCCAGAATTATTTGAAGCTCGATAATTTCTATAAGATACTCCATAGGCCAGAGTCCAACCGCCTATTCACACGCTTTAAAATGCAAGTCTTGATTTGGTTAACAGAGACAGAAACAGGTGACTTAGATGAAATCGGGCAGCTGTATCGTTATCAACACTTTCTAGCTGAACTTGTACATGATGGAAAACTTTCAAAAAAAAGTTTATTTATTTCTGAGGACTTCTGGCAACGCAGTCAAGATAGGTCTAAATCGAGTCGCCTTTTGTTAACCAATCACGCTTATCTGGTAACACGTTTAGAGGACGATCCAGAGTTTGTCAACAATCGCTTGGTAATCATAGATGAAGCTCAAAAAATGCTGATTGCCCTTGAAAACCTCGCCCAAGAGTCTTATCTCCTCGAGGTTTTAGTAACACAAGTTCAAAAGTCCTTGGAAACAGAAAAAAATCTTATTCAGAGACGGTTGCTTGAGAGTATCGGGTTTGAATGTCGCTATTTGATAGATCAGTTTTACTCAGGGCTTAAGAATGACAAGTGGTTGGATTCTCTTGAAAACTTACGCCAGCATTTTTCTGAGTTAAATCTTCCCGAGTATAGAGATATGACGCGCTTTTTTACATCAGACCGTGAATTTTGGCTGGCAACAGCTGAGAAGTCTAGTAAGGATGTCTTAATCTGCTCAAGTAAAAAAGGCCGCTTTCTACTAGCAGATTTATTGCCAGAAGATTGCAGAGTGCTTGGCGTATCTGCCACTCTTGAAATCAGTAATAGAGTTTCTTTAGCGGATTTATTAGGATTTACGGAAGCTCCACTTATTACAGTTGAATCTTTACAACAGAAGCAACAAGAAATTTTATTAGTAAATGATTTTCCGTTAGTGACTGAACATTCTCCTTTAGATTATGCAGAAGAGGTTACATCAGTTATCCATTCCTTACAAGCCTTTCAAGAGCCGTTACTTGTTTTATTTACGTCTAAAGAATTACTGTTAGCAGTGTCAGATTTACTAGACCATCCTCATTTAGCCCAATATAAAAATGGGGAGCCCAGTCAGTTGAAGAAACGTTTTGAAAAAGGAGAGCGACAAATCTTACTTGGAACAGGAAGTTTCTGGGAGGGAGTGGATTTTTCTACCCATCCTTGCGTTATTCAAGTAATTCCTCGTTTGCCTTTTCAAAATCCCCAAGAACCTTTGACACGAAAATTAAATCATGAGTTGCGTCAGGAAGGGAAGAATCCTTTCTATGATTATCAGCTGCCAATGGCCATTATTCGTCTCAAACAGGCTTTGGGTAGAACAATTAGAAAAGAGGAACAAGCTTCCATTGCTGTGATATTGGATAGTCGAATTGTTCATAAACGATATGGTAAACAGATTAGACAAGCTTTAGCGAAGGAAAGAACTATCAGAGAGGTGAATAGAAACCAGATTACCTCTGCTGTCATTGATTTCCTCCAAAACAACAAAAATGAAAAATCTAAGAAAGAGAAAAGGTGAATATATGAAACGTTCTCTCGACTCTAGAGTCGATTATAGTTTGCTCCTGCCAGTATTTTTCCTACTAGTTATCGGTGTGGTGGCTATTTATATAGCTGTTAGTCATGATTATCCAAATAATATTTTGCCAATTTTAGGGCAACAGGTTGCCTGGATTGCCTTGGGGCTTGTGATTGGTTTTGTGGTCATGCTTTTCAATACAGAATTTCTTTGGAAGGTGACACCCTTTCTATATATTTTAGGCTTGGGACTTATGGTCTTACCTATCGTCTTTTATAATCCAAGTTTAGTTGCATCAACGGGTGCCAAAAACTGGGTATCGGTAAATGGTGTTACCTTGTTCCAGCCGTCAGAATTTATGAAGATATCCTATATCCTCATGTTGGCTCGTGTGATTGTCCAGTTTACCAAAAAACATAAGGAGTGGAGACGCACAGTTCCGCTGGACTTTTTGTTGATTTTTTGGATGATTGTCTTTACCATTCCAGTCCTAGTTCTTTTGGCACTTCAAAGTGACTTAGGGACGGCTTTGGTTTTTGTAGCCATTTTCTCAGGAATCGTTTTATTATCGGGGGTTTCTTGGAAAATTATTATCCCAGTATTTGTGACTGCTGTAACTGGAATTGCTGGTTTCTTAGCTATTTTTATCAGCAAGGACGGTCGGGCTTTTCTCCATCAACTGGGAATGCCGACCTACCAAATCAACCGTATTTTGGCTTGGCTCAATCCATTTGACTTTGCTCAAACAACGACCTATCAGCAGGCTCAAGGACAGATTGCCATTGGAAGCGGTGGCTTGTTTGGGCAGGGTTTTAATGCTTCTAATCTGCTTATTCCAGTTCGAGAGTCGGATATGATTTTCACGGTTATCGCAGAAGATTTTGGCTTTATTGGCTCTGTCCTTGTTATCGCCCTTTATCTTATGCTGATTTATCGTATGTTGAAGATTACTCTTAAATCAAATAATCAGTTCTACACCTATATTTCCACAGGTTTGATTATGATGTTACTCTTCCATATCTTTGAGAATATCGGTGCCGTGACAGGTTTGCTTCCTTTGACGGGTATTCCCTTGCCTTTCATTTCTCAAGGGGGATCGGCTATTATCAGTAATCTGATTGGTGTGGGCTTACTTTTATCGATGAGTTACCAGACCAATCTAGCTGAAGAAAAGAGCGGAAAAGTTCCATTCAAACGGAAAAAGGTTGTATTAAAACAAATCAAATAAGGAGAAAATCATGGTAAAAGTAGCAGTTATGTTGGCTCAGGGCTTTGAAGAAATTGAAGCTTTGACAGTTGTGGATGTTTTGCGTCGGGCAAATATCACTTGTGATATGGTTGGGTTTGAAGAGCAAGTGATGGGTTCGCATGCAATCCAAGTAAGAGCAGATCGTGTCTTTGATGGTGATTTATCAGACTATGATATGGTTGTTCTTCCTGGAGGGATGCCTGGTTCTGCACATTTGCGGGACAATCAGGCCTTGATTCAAGAATTGCAAAATTTCGAGCAAGAAGGGAAGAAACTGGCGGCCATTTGTGCAGCTCCAATTGCCCTCAATCAAGCAGGAGTATTGAAAAACAAGAAGTTTACTTGCTACGATGGCGTTCAAGAGCAAATCCTTGATGGTCAATATGTCAAGGAAACAGTAGTGGTAGATGGTCATTTGACAACCAGTCGAGGTCCCTCAACAGCCCTTGCCTTTGCCTACGAGCTGGTAGAGCAATTAGGAGGAGATGCAGAGAGTTTACGAACAGGAATGCTCTATCGAGATGTCTTTGGTAAAAATCAATAAAACGGAACCATAATCTCTATAGTTTGATAAATACTAAAATATTAATCACTCTCTATAGAGTTATATTTTTTGAGAAGATGATTCGTCATCTTCTTTTTTTATTTAAGTGTTTTTACTTGCGTAAAAAAATGTTTTCTAGTATAATAGTTTATTGTGAGCGAACCTCACTTACCCCTTGTAAAGTCTTGGGGTCATTAGACCAAAAGGAGGAACATATCAATGGCTAAATACGAAATTCTTTATATTATTCGTCCAAACATTGAAGAAGAAGCTAAAAACGCTTTGGTAGCACGTTTTGACTCTATTTTGACTGACAACGGTGCAACTGTTGTTGAATCAAAATCTTGGGAAAAACGCCGTCTTGCATACGAAATCAAAGATTTCCGTGAAGGACTTTACCACATCGTTAACGTTGAAGCAAACGACGATGTAGCTCTTAAAGAGTTTGACCGTCTTTCAAAAATCAACGCTGACATTCTTCGTCACATGATCGTCAAAACTGACGCGTAAGAAGGTAAACTATGATTAACAATGTTGTACTTGTAGGGCGTATGACACGTGATGCTGAGTTGCGTTATACCCCATCAAATGTAGCAGTTGCGACTTTTACTCTTGCAGTAAACCGTACATTTAAGAGTCAAAATGGCGAACGTGAGACTGATTTTATCAATGTCGTTATGTGGCGCCAACAGGCTGAAAACCTTGCTAACTGGGCTAAAAAAGGCTCACTTATCGGGGTGACAGGTCGTATCCAGACTCGTAGTTACGATAACCAGCAAGGACAACGTGTCTACGTGACAGAGGTCGTGGCTGAGAATTTCCAAATGTTGGAAAGCCGTAGTGTGCGTGAGGGTCACACAGGTGGAGCTTATTCTGCACCAACTGCAAACTATTCAGCGTCTACAAATTCAGTACCAGACTTTTCACGTGATGAAAATCCATTTGGAGCAACAAATCCATTGGATATTTCAGATGATGATTTACCATTCTAATGGACAACTAAAATTATAAAGGAGAAAAAACATGGCTCAACAACGTCGTGGCGGATTCAAACGCCGTAAAAAAGTTGATTACATCGCAGCAAACAAAATTGAATATGTTGATTACAAAGATACTGAGCTTCTTAGCCGTTTCGTTTCAGAACGTGGGAAAATCCTTCCTCGTCGTGTAACAGGAACTTCAGCTAAAAACCAACGTAAAGTAACAACAGCTATCAAACGCGCTCGCGTAATGGCTTTGATGCCTTTCGTAAACGAAGATTAAAAAAGAGGTCCGCCCGGACCTCTTTTTCAGACCCCAACGGGTCTTTTTTTCACGAGCCTTGAAATGAGAGAGCGAGTTTGGGTCCGGGCGGACCTCTTTTTCACGATCCTTGAAATGAGAATGCGAGTTGGGTCCGAGTGGACCTCTTTTTCATGAGCTCGGAAAAAAGAAAGCGAATTAAGACCCGGTTGGGTCTTTTTTTCACTAGTCTTAAAATGAGAGAGAGTTTGGGTCCAGTGGACTTCTTTTTCATGAGCTTGAAAATAAGAAAGCGAATTAAAGCCCGGTTGGTTTTTTTTACGAGATAGTTTTTTTCTGACCTTGGCGTGCTATAATGGTAATAGAAAGAGTAAAGGTGGGTAAGTCAAAGATGAATTGTACGATTAGAAATATGATTAAGTCTGATATTGAATCCTTGTCTCATGGATTTATGAATCAAGGTTGGCCTGGTAGAGAGGAAATTTTGGCTAGATATTTTCTGGAACAGGAAAGTGGGGAGAGAGAAGTTTTAGTTGCAGAGATTGATGGTGCTGTAGCGGGCTACGTGACCATTTTGCCCTCTGCTAAACATGGTCCTTTTGCAGAAGTCTATCCAGAATTATCAGATTTTAATGTGTTTGAGCCTTTTCGAAATCAAGGGATTGGGAATCAACTGCTAGAAGAAGCAGAAAAACGAGTCAAGGTTGTTTCGAGTAAGGTCACTCTTGGTGTAGGTTTGCACTTAGGCTATGGCCCTGCCCAGAGATTGTATATCAAACGAGGCTATATTCCAGATGGAACAGGTGTCTGGTATAGAAATAAACCGCTAGAAATGGGTGCAAGTTGTCAAAATGATGATGATTTAGTTTTATACTTATCCAAGGACTTACAATAAAACGGGAAACTTTTTGAAAATAGGGGATTTAGCTACTTTATGGTATAATGGAAAGAGTTAGATTGAAAGAGGTAGTGAGATGGATGCCAAATTAAGATACAAGGCAAAGAAAATCAAGATTGTCTTTTTTGATATTGATGATACATTGAGAAATTCCAAGACAGGTTTTATTCCAGCTTCAATCCCAACTGTTTTTAAGCAATTACGTGAGAAAGGAATCTTGACAGGTATTGCTTCTGGACGAGGGATTTTTGGTGTTGTGCCAGAGATTCGTGAACTCAATCCTGACTTTTTTGTAACCTTAAATGGGGCCTACATCGAAGATAAAAAAGGTCAGGTTATTTACCAACATCAGATCGAGAAGTCAGATGTTGAGGAGTATATCTCTTGGGCCAAGCAAGAGGGAATTGAGTATGGCTTGGTTGGGAGTCATGATGCCAAGTTGTCGACTCGCACCGATATGATTAGTGAAGCGATCAATCCAATTTACCCTGATTTGGATGTAGATCCTAATTTCCATGAAAAAGAAGATATCTATCAGATGTGGACTTTTGAAGATAAAGGTGATGACTTGCACTTGCCTGACAGTCTCTCTGCTAAACTTCGCATGGTTCGTTGGCATCAACATTCGTCTGATATCGTGCCGATTTCAGGCTCCAAAGCGACAGGTGTGGAAAAGGTTGTGGAACACCTTGGCTTGAAACCAGAGAATGTCATGGTCTTTGGAGATGGCCTCAACGACTTGGAACTCTTTGATTATGCTGGAATCAGCGTTGCCATGGGAATTTCTCATGATAACATCAAAGAAAAAGCAGATTATATTACAAAAACATTAGAAGAAGATGGCATTTTTGATGCCTTAGAAGGATTTGGTATGGTAGAAAAAGAATTGAATTTCCCACAAGTAGACATTGAAACAGTAGAAGGTCCTATCGCGACTATTAAGACCAATCACGGAAACTTGCGTATCAAGCTCTTCCCTGAACATGCTCCTAAAACAGTGGCTAACTTTGTTGCACTTTCAAAAGATGGCTACTATGATGGTGTCATTTTCCACCGTATTATCAAGGACTTTATGATCCAAGGCGGAGACCCAACTGGAACTGGTATGGGTGGCGAGTCCATCTATGGCGAATCATTTGAGGATGAGTTCTCAGAAGAACTTTACAATATCCGTGGTGCCCTTTCCATGGCTAATGCTGGGCCAAATACCAACGGCAGCCAGTTCTTTATTGTGCAAAATCAACACCTGCCGTATTCTAAAAAAGAGATTGCTCGTGGTGGTTGGCCAGAACCGATTGCGGAAATCTATGCAGAGCAAGGAGGAACTCCTCACCTAGACCGTCGTCATACTGTATTTGGTCAGCTAGCTGATGAAGCTTCTTACGCTGTCTTGGATGCCATTGCTGCTGTTGAGACAGGTGCTATGGACAAGCCAGTTGAAGATGTCGTGATTGAAACTATTGAAATCGAGGACTAAGATGAAAATCGGTGATAAGCTAAAGGGGCGGATTACAGGGATTCAGCCCTACGGTGCCTTTGTTGAGCTAGAGACGGGTGATACGGGGCTGATTCACATTTCGGAGATTCGGACAGGCTTTATTGAAAATATCCAAGAAGCCTTGAAAGTCGATGAAGAGGTTCTGGTTCAGGTGGTGGATTTAGATGAATTTACAGGGAAAGCCAGTCTTTCTATCCGCACTTTGGAGGAAGAAAAGCACCAGTTTCCGAGACGGAGACGCTTTTCAAGCGACCGTTTTAACTACGGCTTTGCGCCTCTCAAACGAATGATGCCAATTTGGACCAAGGAAGCCCTTCAACATTTGAAGAATCAGAAGCACTAGTTAGAAATCTCTATCTTTTGTAATGTTAATATAAATTTGCTATAATAAGACCATGGAAGAAGAACAATTATTAAAATCAGGGGAGCGCATTAACCAGCTCTTTTCGACAGATATCAAAATCATTCAAAATAGAGAGGTTTTTAGCTATTCGGTGGATAGTGTTCTCTTGTCACGTTTTCCACGTTTTCCTAAGAAGGGCTTAATTGTGGATTTTTGTGCTGGGAATGGAGCAGTGGGGCTATTTGCTAGCACTCGTACTCAGGCACAGATTTTGGCTGTTGAGATTCAGGAACGTTTGGCGGATATGGCTGAACGATCTGTCCGTTTGAATGGTTTGGAAGGGCAGATGGAGGTCATCTGTGATGATTTGAAAAATATGCCTACTTACATCCAGGGAAGTAAGGTGGATATGATTTTGTGTAATCCACCCTATTTCAAGGTGGATCCTCATTCCAACTTGAACGAGAGTGAACATTATCTCTTGGCGCGACATGAAATCACGACCAATTTGCAGGAAATCTGTCGTAGTGCCCAGAGTATTCTTAAATCTAATGGGCGCTTGGCTATGGTTCATCGTCCTGATCGACTTCTGGATATTTTGGATACGTTACAACGGCATAATCTAGCCCCTAAGCGCCTGCAGTTTGTTTATCCAAAAAGAGAAAAGGAAGCCAATATGCTTTTGATTGAGGCTATCAAGGATGGCTCGACAAGCGGCTTTAAGGTCTTACCACCTCTCATTGTTCACAATGATGATGGCTCTTATACGCCTGAACTTGAAGAGATTTATTATGGATCATAAGGCTTATATGTACGTGCTGGAGTGTCGTGATGGATCTTACTATACAGGCTATACGACTGATGTGAGAAGACGCCTCGCTGTCCACAACAGTGGGAAGGGAGCCAAATATACACGAGCACGCTTGCCAGTCAAACTTATCTATGCTCAAGGTTTTGGCAGTAAGGAAGAAGCCATGTCAGCGGAAGCTCTTCTCAAGCGTAAGAAGAGAGCACAGAAGGAGCAATTTTTATCTGAAAATCAAGATAGAAATTTACTCAGTTATTTTGAAGAATCGTGAGGAGCCCTTTGACTCCTCTTACTTTTGTCAAAAAGCGAAAAAAATGCTACAATAAAGAGAATAAACAAAATGAGGTATTATCATGTCTAAGATTCTAGTATTTGGTCACCAAAATCCAGACTCAGATGCCATCGGGTCATCTGTAGCCTTTGCCTACCTTGCAAAAGAAGCTTATGGTTTGGATACGGAAGCTGTTGCCCTTGGAACTCCAAATGAAGAAACAGCCTTTGTCTTGAACTATTTTGGTGTGGAAGCACCGCGTGTTATTACTTCTGCTAAAGCAGAAGGAGCAGAGCAAGTTATCCTGACTGACCACAATGAATTCCAACAATCTGTATCAGATATCGCTGAAGTAGAAGTTTATGGTGTTGTGGATCACCACCGTGTGGCTAACTTTGAAACTGCAAGCCCACTATACATGCGTTTGGAGCCAGTTGGTTCAGCGTCTTCAATCGTTTACCGTATGTTCAAAGAACATGGTGTAGCTGTGCCTAAAGAGATTGCTGGTTTGATGCTTTCAGGTTTGATTTCAGATACCCTTCTTTTGAAATCACCAACAACACACCCAACAGATAAAGTTATTGCTCCTGAATTGGCTGAATTAGCTGGTGTGAACTTGGAAGAATATGGTTTGGCTATGTTGAAAGCTGGTACAAACTTAGCAAGCAAATCTGCTGACGAATTGATTGACATCGATGCTAAAACTTTTGAATTGAATGGAAACAATGTCCGTGTTGCTCAAGTAAACACAGTGGACATCGCTGAAGTTTTAGAACGTCAAGCAGAAATTGAAGCTGCAATGCAAGCTGCCAACGCAACAAATGGTTATTCTGACTTTGTATTGATGATTACAGATATCGTCAACTCAAACTCAGAAATCCTAGCACTTGGTGCTAACATGGACAAGGTTGAAGCGGCTTTCAACTTCAAACTTGAAAACAATCATGCCTTCCTTGCTGGTGCCGTTTCACGTAAGAAACAAGTGGTACCTCAATTGACTGAAAGCTTTAATGCTTAAGATTTTGAGTGTTAATTCAAATTAGGAAAGGCTAGTTTGACTTATATCGAAAGGAGTTTCGGCTCCTTTTTTTCTAGGAGTGAAGCATGTTAGAAAATGGCGATTTGATTTTTGTGAGAGATGAGTCAGATATGGGGCAGGCCATCCAGACTTCCACAGGCGACTATAACCATGTTGCGATTTATTTGGATGGGATGATTTACCACGCTAGTGGACAGGCTGGTGTTGTCTGTCAAGAACCGGCAGACTTCTTTGAGTCCAATCATTTGTACGATCTCTATGTTTACCCAGAAATGGATATCCAATCTGTGAAGGAAAGAGCTTGTAGACATCTGGGAGCTTCTTATAATGCTTCTTTCTATCCAGATGGAACTGGTTTCTACTGTTCCCAGTATATGGTAGAAATTCTCCCCATTTTTGAAACTATTCCTATGAAATTTGGAGATGGGAAGCAGGACATTAGTGATTTTTGGAGAGAGTATTATAGAGAACTAGGTCTGCCTGTTCCTTTGAACCAAGCTGGGACTAATCCTAGTCAGTTAGCAGCATCGCCTCTGTTAGAATGTAAAGAAAGGAATCTTCATGATTCAGATTTTTAATCCATCTCGTTTGACGAGACAGCCGTTTTTTGGAGAATTGATTCGCTATCTGGACCAGCGTGAGGATGTGATTTTACGGGAAATCAAGGCCCAATTTCCAGATATAGCAGTTGATAAACTCATGGAAGAGTATATAAAGGCTGGCTTGATTCGTCGGGAAAATAAGCGCTATTACCTCAATCTCCCTATGCTTGAGTCACTCGATAATCTAGAACTGGATCAAGAGATTTTTGTCAGCGAAGATAGTCTGATCTATCAAGCCTTGTTGGAGCAGACTTTTGAGACGGAATTGCGCAATCAAACCAATGCAGCTATTTTAGTTGAACAGACGGACTTTGCGAGATCAAAAATGACTCTGTCCAATTATTTCTACAAGGTCAAACATCAGTATCCTTTGACAGAAAAACAGCAGGAACTCTATGCCATTTTAGGAGATGTAAATCCTGAGTATGCTCTTAAATACATGACAACTTTTTTGCTAAAATTTCTCAAAAAAGATCAATTGATCCAGAGACGCCGTGATATTTTTGTGGACAGTTTAGTTTTCTTAGGATATATTGTCCAAAATGAAGATGGAAAGTATGAGTTGACTGTCAGATTTGATAAGGAAAGATTAACTTTTTACTTGGGCTGATTTCTTGTCTCTGAGCACATTGTTTGACTTTCCTTAGCATTCCGTATAAACTATATGTAACCGGTAACACATATCGGAATAAAATTAAAGGAGACAATTATATGTCACTTGAAAACAAATTGGAACAAGCAACAGGCGCTATCAAAGAAGGATTTGGTAAAGTTACTGGGGATAGCAAGACTGAAGCAGAAGGCGCTGTAGACAAGACAGTTGCTAAGGCAAAAGAAGTAGTTGAAGATGCTAAAGGTGCTGTAGAAGGTGCCGTTGAGGGTTTGAAAAACGCTTTTAAATAAAAATAGAAAAAATCAAGGGTTTCATTTCCCTTGATTTTTTACTATCTTATAAATAATTTTCTGCGACGGCTGCATCTCCTGGATAGGCTTCTTTCTTGCCTTGAACGATTTGGTAGCAATCGGCTCCCTTACCAGCGATAATGACAGCATCTAATTCCTGATTTGTGATAGCCATGGCTGCCCTGATGGCTTCTTGGCGATCCGCAATTTTTTCAACAGGATGATTGATGTAGCTACTAATTTCATCCGCAATGGCCATTGGGTCTTCATAGTTAGGGTCATCAGCAGTCAGAAAAACTTGAATCTCAGGGTGTTGATTAAGGAGGAGGCCAAAGTCCTTACGACGGCTTTCTCCCTTGTTTCCTGTCGAACCGAGAACCAGAGCAATCTTTCCAGTTTGATGAGTTTCAACAACATTGATTAGTTTTTTGAGACTGTCACCATTGTGGGCGTAGTCTATAAAGACCTTGGCACCATTTTTCTGAGTCAGGACTTCCATACGACCAGGAACACGGGTTGCAGAGATTCCTTTTTTGATGTCCTCAAGACTAGCTCCGAGACGGAGACAGGCAAGTCCAGCAGCAACTGCATTTTCTTGGTTGAAGTGTCCAATTAGTTGGATATCATAATCTCCAGCGAGTTTACCCGTAGCTGAAAAACTAAATGCTTTGGAATTTTCGATTTGGTTATCAGACTGACTACCATAGAAATCATGGTCTTGGTCTGCCACTTGTTCCTTTAAGACAGAAAAATGGTCCATGTCACTGTTAATGATGACTGCTCGGCTATTTTTCATTAAGAGACGTTTGTTGTAGAAGTAGTCTTCGAAGCTAGGGTGTTCAATCGGTCCGATATGGTCTGGGCTGATATTGAGGAAAACTCCCACATCAAAGGTGAGGCCATAGACACGTTTGACCAGATAGGCCTGACTGGATACTTCCATGATGAGGTGAGTACGGTCATTTTGCACAGCTTGATTCATCATGTCAAAGAGGTCAATGCTCTCAGGGGTTGTCAATGCAGACTTAAAGAAAGTCTTGCCATCTAGAGTTGTGTTCATAGTCGAGAGCATAGCCGGTCGATGCCCTTGAGATAAGATATTATAAGCGAAATAGGCTGCTGTTGTCTTACCCTTGGTTCCAGTAAAGGCAAGGAGTTTAAGTTTTTCCTGTGGATTGCCATAAAACTCCATAGCTACCAAACTCATGGCTTTCTTGATATCACTGACGATAATGGCAGGAATACCAACTTCATAGTCTTCTTCAGCCACATACCAACCGAGGCCATGAGAGATGGCTGACATCAGAAATTCCTTCTTAAAGGCAGCGCCCTTGACGAAAAAGAGGCTCTTCTCTTTGGCTTTACGGCTGTCATAGCAGATGGTATCAAATACGACATGGCTGTAGTTGTAGTGATAGTGTCCTTGGTCGATAATCTCACGGAAGAGACCATCTTTCTTTAAAATATCTAATACGGTTTCAATCTTAATCATACTTTCTATTGTAAACCGAAAGTCGTAAATTTACAAGTGACAAGGAAAAGTTTATAATGGAAGATGAGGAATTTTTCCTAGTGATTAAAATTAAATGAGGAATCTATGTCTAACGAAAACAATCACCAGCAGGCCCAGATGTTACGGGGGACTGCTTGGCTAACGGCTAGTAACTTTATCAGTCGTCTACTCGGTGCCATTTATATCATCCCTTGGTATATCTGGATGGGGTCTTATGCGGCTACAGCAAATGGTCTCTTTACCATGGGCTACAATATCTATGCCTGGTTCTTGCTGATTTCAACAGCGGGTATTCCAGTTGCGGTGGCCAAGCAAGTTGCCAAGTATAATACCATGCGAGAAGAAGAGCATAGCTTTGCCCTGATTCGGAGCTTTTTGGGCTTTATGACTGGACTAGGTCTTGTTTTTGCTTTAGTCTTGTATGTCTTTGCTCCTTGGCTAGCAGACTTATCTGGCGTGGGCAAAGACTTGATCCCAATCATGCAGAGCTTGGCTTGGGCGGTCTTGATTTTCCCATCTATGAGTGTTATCCGAGGTTTCTTCCAAGGAATGAATAACCTGAAACCCTATGCTATGAGCCAAATCGCTGAGCAGGTCATTCGTGTTATCTGGATGCTCTTAGCAACCTTTATGATTATGAAGATTGGTTCAGGAGATTATCTAGCAGCGGTTACCCAATCCACCTTTGCTGCCTTTGTCGGCATGGTAGCTAGTTTTGCAGTTTTGATCTATTTCCTTGCCAAAGAAGGATTACTTAAAAGAGTCCTTGAAACAGGAGACAAGATAAACAGCAAGCGTCTTTTGGTCGATACCATTAAGGAAGCCATTCCTTTTATCCTGACAGGGTCTGCCATCCAGCTTTTCCAAATCTTGGACCAAAATACCTTTATCAATAGCATGAAGTGGTTTACCAACTATAGTAATGAAGACTTAATTGTCATGTTTTCTTATTTCTCTGCCAATCCTAATAAAATCACTATGATTTTGATTTCTGTTGGGGTTTCGATTGGGAGTGTCGGCTTGCCACTTTTGACTGAAAACTATATCAAGGGGGACTTGAAGGCGGCTTCTCGTCTAGTTCAGGACAGCATTACCATGCTTTTCCTATTCTTGCTACCAGCAACGGTTGGAGTGGTCATGGTAGGAGAACCTCTCTATACTGTCTTCTATGGCAAGCCAGATAGTTTGGCCATGGGCTTATTTGTCTTTGCAGTTTTGCAGTCTACTATTTTAGGCTTGTATATGGTCTTGTCTCCAATGCTTCAAGCTATGTTCCGAAATCGCAAGGCAGTTCTCTATTTTATCTATGGTTCCATTGCCAAGCTGGTCTTGCAACTTCCAACCATCGCTCTCTTCCACAGTTATGGACCTTTGATTTCAACAACCATCGGACTCATTATTCCTAATGTTTTGATGTATCGGGATATTTGTAAGGTAACTGGTGTTAAGCGCAAGGTGATTTTGAAGCGAACCATTTTAATCAGTTTGTTAACTCTTTTCATGTTTCTTGTAGTAGGAACAATGCAGTGGATTTTAGGATTTGTTTTCCAACCAAGTGGACGTTTGTGGAGTTTCCTATACGTAGCTCTTGTCGGTGCCATGGGGGGAGGAGTTTACGGATTCTTGAGTCTTCGTACCCGTCTATTGGATAAGGTGATTGGACAAGCCCAAGCTAATCGCTTACGAGCAAAATTAAGAATTTCTCAATAATTTTTTATAAATAAAAGGGATAATTTGAACATTTCTATCATGGAATGCTTAAATTATTCTCTTTTTTATTATTTTGTAGAATGATAACTAAAGTTTGTAGATGGTAATTTAATTTTTCTTAAATTTTACTTAAAAATCTATTGACTAAATAAAACTCAAGTTGTATAATAAGACAAATATTTAAATCAGGAGGTTCTGAAGATGAAAAAGTCTAAAGCCAAGTATGCAACGCTTGCAGGTGTCGTATTAAGTGCAGGTATTTTATTAAGCGCGTGTGGAAATTCCAGCACAGCGTCAAAAACATATAACTATGTTTATGTTAGTGATCCGTCTAGTTTGAATTATCTAGCAGAAAACCGTGCGACAACTAATGATATCGTGGTTAATTTGGTAGATGGGCTCATGGAAAATGACCAGTATGGAAACTATATTCCATCCTTGGCAGAGGATTGGAGTGTTTCTAAGGACGGTTTGACCTATACCTACAAACTGCGTAAAGATGCTAAATGGTATACTGCAGATGGAGATGAATATGCTCCTGTAACTGCCCAAGATTTTGTAACTGGTTTGAAATATGCAGCTGATAAAAAATCAGAAGCCTTGTACTTAGTACAAGAATCCGTCGCTGGTTTGGATGACTATATCACTGGTAAAACAACAGACTTTTCAACTGTCGGAGTCAAGGCTCTTGATGACCAAACGGTTCAATATACCTTGACACGACCAGAATCTTACTGGAACTCAAAAACAACATCAACCATTCTCTTCCCAGTCAATGCAGATTTCTTGAAATCAAAAGGGGATGATTTTGGGAAGGTAGACCCATCTAGTATTTTGTACAATGGACCTTTCTTGATGAAATCCTTTGTTTCAAAATCGGTTATTGAATTCAAGAAAAATCCTAACTACTGGGATGCTAAAAATGTCTTTGTAGATGATGTGAAATTGGCCTATTATGATGGTAGTGACCAAGATGCACTGGCTCGTAACTTTGTTGAGGGAGCTTATAGCTATGCTCGTCTCTATCCAAATAGTTCAAGTTTTGAAGGAATTAAAGAAAAGAATAAGGACAATATCATCTATAGCTTGCAAGATGCTACTTCTTACTTCTTAAACTTTAACCTAGATAGAAAATCTTATAAATTCACTTCAAAAACAAGTGATGCTGAGAAGAAATCGACTCAAGAAGCGGTTCTTAACAAAAACTTCCGTCAAGCCATCAACTTTGCATATGATCGTACAGCTTACGGGGCTCAATCTCAAGGAGAAGATGGTGCAACTAAGATTTTGCGTAACTTGGTTGTTCCTCCAAACTTTGTAAGTATCAACGGAAAAGACTTTGGTGAAGTAGTAGCCTCTAAGATGGTGAATTATGGTAAGGAATGGCAAGGAATCAACTTTGCGGATGCCCAAGATCCATACTACAATGCTGAAAAAGCCAAGGCTAAATTTGCAGAGGCTAAGAAAGAACTCCAAGCTAAAGGAGTTCAATTCCCTATCCACTTGGACATGACTGTTGACCAAGCTGCTAAAAAGGGTGTCCAAGAGGCAAACTCTATGAAGCAATCTATTGAGGCAGCTTTAGGTTCAGAAAATGTTGTAATTGATATTCAACAACTCACTACTGAAGATTATGACAATACAAGCTATTTGGCTCAGACAGCAGCTCAGAAGGATTATGATCTTTACAACGGTGGTTGGGGTCCTGATTACCAAGATCCTTCAACCTATCTTGATGTCTTTAATGTTAATTCTGGTGGTTTGATGCAAAATCTAGGTTTAGAGCCAGGTGAAGTCAATGACAAGGCCAAGGCTGTTGGACTAGATGTCTACACTCAAATGTTGGAAGAAGCTAATAAGGAACAAGATCTTGCAAAACGCTATGACAAGTATGCTGATATCCAAGCGTGGTTGGTAGATAGTGCTTTAGCAATTCCAAATGTGTCTAAGGGTGGAACACCAGTATTGAGAAAAACAGTTCCTTTCTCAGAACCATATTCATTAGCTGGTAATAAAGGTATTGAATCATATAAATACCTCAAAGTACAAGATAAGACAGTCACAAAAGAAGAATATGAAAAAGCCAAAGAAAAATGGCTGAAAGAAAAAGAAGAATCCAATAAAAAAGCCCAAGAAGAATTGGCAAAACACGTCAAATAAGGATTTTTCAAGAAAAACGATGGTTTCGAAAGAAGCTGTCGTTTTTTATATAGTTTGAAACTATAACTAGCTCTTGAAAAGAAGAAAATGAGTTGATGAAAATAAGTGGTACAATAGTTACTATAGATTTGGAGGTATTGTATGAGCAAGGAATTACACATTAACACAATTTTGGCCCAGGCGGGTATCAAGTCAGATGAAGCGACAGGAGCTTTGGTGACACCGATTCATTTTTCGACGACTTATCAGCACCCAGAGTTTGGTCAGTCTACTGGATTTGACTATACGCGCACCAAAAACCCAACTCGCAGTAAGGCGGAAGAAGTCTTGGCGGCTATTGAGTCCGCAGACTATGCCCTAGCGACTAGCTCAGGTATGTCAGCTATTGTACTGGCCTTTAGCGTCTTTCCAGTAGGAAGTAAGGTCTTGGCTGTCCGTGACCTTTATGGTGGTTCTTTCCGCTGGTTCAACCAAGTGGAGCAGGAAGGCCGTTTCCATTTTACCTATGCCAATACAGAAGAAGAGTTGATTGCCGAGTTAGAAAAGGACGTGGATGTTCTCTATATCGAAACCCCAACCAATCCCTTGATGTTGGAATTTGATATCGAAAAACTAGCCAAATTGGCTCATGCTAAGGGTGCCAAAGTGGTGGTAGACAATACCTTCTACAGCCCTATCTACCAACGTCCGATTGAAGATGGAGCGGATATCGTTCTTCATTCAGCAACCAAGTATCTAGCAGGTCACAATGATGTCTTGGCTGGAGTGGTTGTGACCAATAGTTTAGAACTATACGAGAAGCTCTTTTACAATCTTAATACGACAGGGGCAGTCTTGTCTCCATTTGACAGTTATCAATTGATTCGTGGTCTCAAGACCTTGTCTCTTCGTATGGAGCGCTCAACAGCTAACGCCCAAGAAGTGGTTGCCTTTTTGAAGGATTCTCCAGCAGTTAAGGAAGTTCTCTACACTGGTCGTGGAGGCATGATTTCCTTTAAAGTAGCCGATGAAACACGCATTCCACATATTTTGAACAGTCTCAAGGTCTTCTCTTTTGCGGAAAGTTTAGGTGGGGTAGAAAGTCTCATTACTTATCCAACGACGCAAACTCACGCTGATATTCCAGCAGAAGTGCGCCATTCTTATGGTTTGACAGATGACCTCTTGCGCTTGTCAATTGGGATTGAGGATGCTAGAGATTTGATTGCAGATTTGCGCCAAGCCTTGGAAGGATAAGACTAAGATGGGAAAATATGATTTTACAAGTCTGCCTAATCGTTTAGGGCACCATACCTATAAATGGAAAGAAGCAGAAACGGATAGTGAAGTCCTACCAGCTTGGATAGCGGATATGGACTTTGTAGTCTTGCCTGAAATCCGTCAAGCCGTGCAAACTTACGCTGATCAACTGGTTTATGGTTATACCTATGCCAGTGAAGAGTTAATTAAGGAAGTTCAAAAGTGGGAAGCTACACAACATGGGTATCACTTTGACAAAGAAGCTCTTGTCTTTATCGAGGGTGTGGTACCAGCCATCTCAACAGCTATTCAAGCCTTTACAAAAGAAGGCGAGGCAGTTCTGATTAACACACCAGTTTACCCACCTTTTGCTCGCAGTGTCAAGTTGAATAACCGCAGATTGATTACCAATTCTTTGGTGGAAAAGGATGGTCTGTTTGAGATTGACTTTGACCAATTGGAGAAGGATTTGGTAGAAGAGGATGTGAAACTCTATATCCTCTGCAACCCTCATAATCCTGGTGGACGTGTGTGGGAAAAGGAAGTGTTGGAGAAGATTGGCCAGCTCTGTCAAAAACATAGTGTTTTCTTGGTTTCAGATGAGATTCACCAAGATTTGGCCCTCTTTGGTCACAAACACCATTCTTTCAATACCATTAATCCTGCCTTTAAAGAATTTGCTATCGTCTTAAGCAGTGCTACTAAAACTTTTAACATCGCTGGAACAAAAAATTCCTATGCAGTCATTGAAAATCCTAAGTTGAGACTGGCTTACCAGAAACGCCAGTTGGCCAATAATCAGCATGAAATTTCAGGCTTGGGCTATTTGGCGACAGAAGCTGCTTATCGCTATGGAAAGGATTGGTTAGAGGAACTCAAGCAGGTTTTTGAAGACCACATCAATTATGTGGCGGATTTATTTGGAAAAGAGACCAACATCAAGGTCATGAAACCGCAAGGAACCTACTTGATTTGGCTTGATTTTTCAGCCTATGACCTGACTGATGAAAAATTACAAGAGCTTTTGAGAAATGAAGCCAAGGTTATCCTCAACCCTGGTTTGGATTTTGGAGAGGAAGGAAGTCTCCATGCCCGCCTCAATGTAGCTATGCCTAAATCTCTACTGCAAGAAGTGTGTCAGCGGATTGTGACGACTTTTGCCAAACTTTAAAAATCCAGCCTTCTAGGAGAAAAGTCTTCTTGGAAGGCTATTTTCATAGGGGAAAATATGGTATAATAAAAAGATAAGGTAAAGGTAAAAATATGGCTAAATTGATTCCGGGGAAAGTCCGTATCGAAGGCGTTGCCCTTTATGAAACTGGTAAGGTTGACATCATCAAGGAAAAGAACAATCGCCTCTATGCTCGTGTTGCAGAAGAAGAACTGCGCTATAGTTTAGAGGATGATTTGGTTTTTTGTGCTTGCGATTTTTTCCAAAAGAGGGGCTACTGTGTGCATTTGGCGGCGCTAGAGCATTTTTTAAAAAATGATGAGCGTGGTCAGGAAATCTTGCAGAGTCTGGAAGAAGGTCATGAAGAAAAAGAAGCCGTTGAAACCAAGGTGACCTTGGGTGGTAAATTTTTGGACCGAATCTTGTCTCCAAAATCAGAACGCGCCTATGAGTTGTCGGCTGTGGGACAAGTGGAAGCAGGAAGCAATCGTATCTTGTGGACTCTGAGAATCGGGCAAATCAATAGCCAAAAATACTATGTCATTCGGGATATTCCGCTCTTTTTAAAAGTTGTCGAGAAGAGAAAACCTTATATGATTGGCAAAATTTATGAGGAGTCTCTTTCTTGGGAATCCTTTGATGAGGCCAGCCAAGAACTTCTGACTTTCTTACGCGGACTAATGGAGGAAGGACTTAGTCCAGAGCTTTTTTTCCAAAACCAAGGTCGGCACCTCTTTTTTCCTCTGACCTTTTTTGAGCAGGGTGTGAATTTACTGATGACCTTGCCGCATTTTCAATTTGACCATCAAGTAGATAGCTACCAAACCCTGATTTTTCAGGATTTGCATGCGGGTGCTAATCTATTTGCCTTTATAGTAAAAGAATACTCGGATTATTTTGAAATGGAAATCAGTGAGAGTCCTAGAGTCAATGTCTTTTATCAGGGAGCCGTACTTTTCCATAAAGGACAGGTTTATTTTCTAACAGACCAGCAGATACGTCTTCTCAAGGAAATCAAAGCGTTGCCTTTGGATCAGCATGGAAAGAAATACTTGCAATTTGATAGCAGTGACCGCGATAAATTGGCTTCCTGTTTAACTCTTTTTAGCCAGATGGGGACCGTTTCAGCTCCAGAACGTCTACATATCAAAACTTTTGAACCCTCTTTTTACTTTGATAGGGAAGAAGACAATCGGATTCGTTTAGAAATTCAGTTTGATTATGGAGACAGGAAGGTATCTAGCCGACAAGAGCTAGAAGAATTACCTTTTTCGAGTGATGCTGACTTAGAAGAAAGAGTTTTCCAAGTCTGTTTGGCAGCTGGATTTGAAGCAGACTTTCAATCTTGGCGTCAGGCCTTAAAAGCCGAGTCTGTTTATCATTTCTTCCATGACATCATTCCAGTTTTTGAAAAACTCGGGAATGTTGATCTATCAGACAAGCTAGAAGAAATTTATAGCCTAGCAAGCCCTCAAGTGCAGATTGCTTCCAAGGGAGGTCTCTTGGAAATCCAGTTTGATTTTCAAGATATTGCCCAAGAGGAAATTGACCAAGCCATGCAGGCCTTGGTTGCCAATCAAGATTTTTACATTGGTGCGTCCAATCAAGTCTACTTTTTCGATGAAGAAACCAAGAAAATTCGCCAAAATCTACAGGAACTGGGGCAGTTTGAATTAAAAGATGGGGCCTTGCAGGCTCGAAAATCTTTGGCTTATAGTTTAGCCCATCTCTTTGAAGGACGAGATCGTGTTTCTTTTTCACAAGAATTCCAGAATCTGGCCCAGGATTTGACGCATCCAGAGGACTTTCCTTTGCAAGCAACTCAGGTTCAGGCTGATTTACGAGATTATCAGGAAAAGGGAATTGGCTGGCTGCAAATGCTCCATCATTATGGTTTTGGTGGGATTTTGGCTGATGATATGGGATTGGGGAAAACCCTTCAGACCATTGCTTTTTTGACCAGTCAAGTGACAAAAGAAAGTCGGGTTTTGATTTTAGCTCCGTCGGGTTTGATTTACAACTGGGCAGATGAATTTCAGAAATTTGCTCCACAGTTGGATGTGGTTGTTGTTCATGGTTTGAAAGCTAGTCGTGAGGAGATTCTTGCCGAGAGCCATCAAATCTATGTGACGAGCTATGCCACCTTCCGTCAGGACAGTGAGCTTTATCAGGGGATGGTCTTTGACTTCCTTTTCTTAGATGAAGCTCAGGTTATGAAAAATGCCCAAACCAAGATTGCCCAGACCTTGAGACAATTTGTGGTGCCGTCAGTTTTTGCTCTTTCAGGAACTCCTATTGAAAACCATCTGGGTGAGTTGTGGTCTATTTTCCAAATCGTCATGCCAGGACTTCTGCCAAGCAAGAAAGAATTTATGAAATTGCCAGCTGAGCGAGTGGCTCAGTTTATCAAGCCTTTCGTTATGCGACGTAAGAAAGAAGAAGTTCTAACTGAATTGCCAGATTTGATTGAAGTAGTTTATAAGAATGAACTGGAAGACCAGCAAAAGGCTATCTACCTAGCCCAGTTGCAACAGATGCGGGACCGTCTAGCTCAAGTGTCAGATCAGGAATTCCAGCGAAGTCGGGTGGAAATCTTGTCTGGTCTGATGCGCTTGCGTCAAATCTGTGACACCCCTGCCCTCTTTATGGAGGATTATCAGGGTGCCAGTGGTAAACTGGATAGTCTCCGAGACCTGCTGGTACAGGTGGCAGACGGCGGACACCGTGTCTTGATTTTCTCGCAGTTCAAGGGAATGTTGGAGAAAATTGAACAAGAACTGCCAGACTTGGGCTTGACATCCTTTAAAATTACGGGTTCAACCCCAGCCATAGAAAGACAAGACATGACTAAAGCCTTTAACCAAGGGGAAAGAGATGCCTTTCTGATTTCCCTCAAGGCTGGTGGTGTCGGTCTGAATCTGACAGGTGCTGATACGGTTATTTTGGTTGACCTTTGGTGGAATCCTGCGGTGGAAGCGCAAGCTATTGGCCGTGCCCATCGGATGGGTCAGGAAGAAACGGTTGAGGTCTATCGCTTGGTGACCAAGGGAACCATTGAAGAAAAAATCCAGGAACTCCAAGAACAAAAGAAACATCTGGTGTCACAAGTATTGGACGGCACAGAGTCACGTGGCAGTCTGACCCTAGCAGAAATTAGAGAAATTTTAGGAATTTCTGAAGCCAGCACTTGAAAAATCAAGACAATACGCTATAATGAAGTGTTGAAAGGAAATAGAAAATGAGAGAAGAACGATTTCCATTAGTGTCAGATGATGAGGTCATGCTGACTGAGATGCCGGTTATGGACCTCTATGATGAATCTGACTTTATCAGTAATATCAAGGGAGAATACCGTGATAAGAATTATCTGGAGTGGGCCCCTATTACTGAAGAAAAACCAGTCAAACCGATTGAAAAGCCAGTAGAGAAACCTAAGAAGGCTGGCTTAGGAGTAAAAAAAGAAGGAAAGAGCTATGCGGAGGTGGCGCGTGAAGAAGCGCGTGCGGACTTGAAAAAGAAACGCTCAGCAAGTTATCTGACTAAGGATATTACTCCTACAAGACGCCCTTCTCAGCAACGTTTGGATAGACAGGGCAATCAACCTACCGCGCCTTTCCAAAAGGAAAATCCTGGTGAATTTGTTAAATATAGTCAAAAATTGACTCAGTCTCATTACATTTTGGCGGAAGAAGTGAGCAATATTTCGACTCAATCTGAGCCAAAAGAAACTTCAGGTCCAAAGAAAAACAACTATGATTTTCTGAAGAAGAGCCAAATCTACAATAAAAAGAATCAACAAAAAGAACAAGAACGTCAGGTGGCCCAAGAGTTGAATCTGACAAGAATTACGGAATAGGGGAGAAAACATGTCAAAGACATATCATTTTATCGGAATTAAGGGATCAGGTATGAGTGCCTTAGCCTTGATGCTGCACCAAATGGGGCATAAGGTACAGGGATCAGATGTTGAAAAGTACTACTTTACTCAACGTGGTCTTGAGCAGGCAGGAATCATTATTCTTCCTTTTGATGAAAAGAATCTAGATGGAGATATGGAAATTATCGCTGGAAATGCCTTTCGTCCAGATAACAACGTCGAAATTGCCTATGCGGACCAAAATGGCATTAGCTACAAACGTTACCATGAGTTCCTAGGTAGCTTTATGCGCGACTTTGTTAGCATGGGAGTTGCTGGAGCGCACGGAAAAACTTCAACAACGGGTATGTTGTCTCATGTCTTGTCTCACATTACAGATACTAGCTTCTTGATTGGAGACGGGACCGGTCGTGGTTCAGCCAATGCCAAATATTTTGTCTTTGAATCTGACGAATATGAGCGTCACTTCATGCCTTACCACCCAGAATATTCTATTATCACAAACATTGACTTTGACCATCCAGACTATTTCACAAGTCTAGAGGATGTTTTCAATGCCTTTAACGACTATGCTAAACAAATTACCAAAGGTTTGTTTATCTACGGTGAAGATGCTGAATTGCGTAAGATTACGTCTGATGCTCCGATTTATTATTATGGTTTTGAAGCAGAAGGTAATGACTTTGTTGCTAGTGATCTTCTTCGTTCAACAACTGGTTCAACCTTCACAGTTCATTTCCGTGGTCAAGAATTAGGGCAATTCCATATTCCAACCTTTGGTCGTCACAATATCATGAATGCGACAGCCGTTATTGGATTGCTTTACACAGCAGGATTTGATTTGAACTTGGTGCGTGAACACTTGAAAACTTTTGCTGGTGTTAAGCGTCGTTTCACTGAGAAAATTGTCAATGACACGGTGATTATCGATGACTTTGCTCACCATCCAACAGAAATTATTGCGACCTTGGATGCGGCTCGTCAGAAATACCCAAGCAAGGAAATTGTTGCAGTCTTCCAACCGCATACTTTTACAAGAACCATTGCCTTGTTGGACGAATTTGCCCACGCTTTGAACCAAGCGGATGCTGTTTATCTAGCCCAAATTTATGGATCTGCTCGTGAAGTAGACCATGGTGATGTTAAGGTAGAAGACCTAGCCAATAAAATCAATAAGAAACACCAAGTTATCACTGTTGAAAATGTTTCTCCACTCCTAGACCATGACAATGCTGTCTATGTCTTTATGGGAGCAGGAGATATCCAAACCTATGAATATTCATTCGAGCGTCTCTTGTCTAACCTGACAAGCAATGTTCAATAGGAAGTTCTCATGGAAATTCCAATTAAAATCATTCGGGCAAGTAAGTCTGATTTAACTGAGATAGAGGCACTTCAGGCCTCATCTTTTCCAGCTGAAAAGCAGCAACCTTCCCATATTTTAGAAGAAAGTATCCGTAAGTGTGCGGATACCTTTCTTCTAGCTAGGGATGAAAATCAGCTTCTGGGCTATGTTCTAGGCGATCCTCAGCCACATAATCCGCAATGTCTAGAAATGCATTCTTTAGTCATTGACTCTGGCCATCAGAGACAGGGCTTGGGCACGCTTCTTCTTGCGGCCTTGAAAGAGGTGGCGATTGAGCTGGATTACAAAGCTATTCGTTTGAAGAGTCCTGATGAGTTGCTATCCTATTTTGAAATGAACGGTTTTATTGATGAAGAAACTTCCCTTTATGCAGCTAGCCAGGGTTATAGTATGATTTGGTTTAATCCTTTTTACCTGGAGGTACAATGAAGATCAGGCAAGCAAAATTAGAAGATTTGGATCGGATTGTCGAGATTGAACTAGAAAATTTCTCACTTGAAGAAGCCATTCCTCGCTCGGTTTTTGAAGCTCATTTGCGAAAAATTCAGACCTCCTTTCTGGTTGCAGAAAAAGAGGGCAGAATCATGGGGTATATAGAAGGGCCAGTTGCCCCTCACCGCTATCTGCAAGACCAGTCTTTTACAGAAGACATAAAAGACTATAGTCATGAACGGGGTGGCTATATCTCTGTGACCTGTCTCTCTATTGCCAAGGAAGCACAGGGCCGTGGACTTGGTCAGAAATTACTAATAGCCTTGAAAGAGTTGGCTCTTGAACACGAAAGAGAAGGTATTAACCTAACCTGTCATGACTATCTCATCTCCTACTACGAAAAACATGGATTTGTCAATGAAGGCCAGTCCCAATCAACCTTTGCAGGAGAAACATGGTATGATATGGTCTGGGACGCTAAAAAATAAGCTAGAAAAGCATGCTAGGTTGCTTTTCTTTCGTTTTTAAGATATAATATTATGGATTGTCAACGAGGAGGATAAACTTTTGAGTGAAAAAACAAGAGAAGACGAAAAATTAAGCTTTAAAGAGCAAATTTTACGTGATTTAGAGAGAGTAAAAAAACAAGATAGAAGTGAGCAAGAAAACGAGATTACAAGTTTTGAAACTCCTTCATCTCAAGAAGATTCAGTAGTTCCTTCAACTCAGGAACATGAACCTTCAGCAGAAGAGTTGATGGCTAATTCTCTTTCTGTTGTGGATCAAATATTAAAGAATGCTCCTAGTGTTCCGTTACGTTCAAATGATATTTCGGATGAAATTGCAGCAAATGAAGAAGTTGCAGAATCTAAAGTTGAAGCGGCTGCTGAGCCTGTAGTTGAACCTGTAGAACCTATTTTTGAGCCAGTTCAACCAAAAGTAGAACCTGTAAAACTTAACGAAGACAAAGAATTTAACGAGATTCCAACAAAGGTTGCGGTGTCGTATAAAACAAGTAGACAACAGGAAGAAGTTAGTACTCCTGCAGTGGATAATGAGCTATCTGAGTCAGCTGAATCGGCAGATAGCCTAGGTTCAGTTCCTAGACGTAGTCGCCGTGAGACAGTTAAACCAGTTAAGAAGAAAAAATCACATTTGAAGGCATTCTTCATTTCTCTACTGATTTTCCTTGTCTTGATTTCGGCAGGTGGTTACTTCGGTTACCAGTATGTTCAATCATCTTTATTACCAGTTGATGCAAATTCTAAGGAATATGTAACGGTTCAAATTCCAGAAGGAGCCAATGTCCAAGAGATCGGATCAACTCTTGAGCATTCTGGTGTGATTAAACACGGTGTGATTTTTGCTTTCTATGCAAAATATAAGAATTATTCAGATTTGAAGGCTGGATATTACAATTTGCAAAAGAGCATGAGTACAGAGGATATCATCAAGGAACTACAAAAAGGTGGTACAGCTGAGCCTCAAGAACCGTCACTTGCAGATTTGACCATTCCAGAAGGATATACCATTGATCAAATTGCCCAAACTGTAGGCCAATTAAAAGGTGAATTTAAAGAGCCTTTAACTGCTGATGCTTTCTTGGCTAAAGTTCAAGATGACAACTTTATCAGCCAAGAAATTGCTAAATATCCAAACCTACTCGAAAGCTTACCGACAAAAGAAAGTGGAGCTCGTTACCGTTTGGAGGGTTATCTTTTCCCAGCGACCTACTCTATCAAGGAAAGCACAACTATTGAAAGCTTGATTGATGAGATGTTGGCAGCTATGGATAAGACATTGACGCCGCACTATAGTGCAATTAAGTCTAAAAACTTGACTGTCAATGAATTGCTAACGATTGCTTCACTTGTTGAAAAAGAAGGGGCTAAGACTGAAGATCGTAAGTTGATTGCAGGTGTCTTCTACAATCGTTTGAACCTTGGTATGCCACTTCAAAGCAATATTGCAATCTTGTATGCCCAAGGGAAACTTGGTCAAAATATCAGCCTAGCAGATGATGCTGGAATTGATACATCGATTAATTCACCATACAATGTTTATACAAAACCTGGTTTGATGCCTGGCCCAGTAGATAGTCCAAGTCAGGATGCGATTGAAGCAAGCATTAACCAAACAAAGAGTGAGAACCTCTACTTTGTAGCTAATGTTACAGATGGTAAAGTCTATTACGCAGTGACACAGGAAGAACATGACCGTAATGTAGCTGAACACGTCAATAGCAAGCTTACTCAAAATAGTAGTTCAAACTAAGACTACAAACATGAGAATCTCAGATAGAGATTCAATATTATCGAAGGAAAGTTGAGAAAAATGGCAGAAAAAACATATCCTATGACCCTTGAGGAAAAGGAAAAACTTGAAAAAGAATTAGAAGAATTGAAATTGGTCCGCCGTCCAGAAGTGGTAGAACGCATTAAGATTGCCCGTTCATACGGTGACCTTTCTGAAAACAGTGAATACGAAGCAGCTAAGGATGAACAAGCCTTTGTCGAAGGACAAATCTCTAGCTTGGAAACAAAAATCCGTTATGCTGAAATCGTCAATAGTGACTCAGTTGCCCAAGACGAAGTAGCGATTGGTAAAACAGTCACTATCCAAGAAATTGGTGAGGACGAAGAAGAAGTTTATATTATCGTAGGTTCAGCGGGTGCGGATGCCTTTGCAGGTAAAGTTTCAAATGAAAGCCCAATTGGACAAGCCTTGATTGGCAAGAAAACAGGTGATACAGCAACAATTGAAACACCTGTTGGTAGCTATGATGTAAAAATCTTGAAGGTTGAAAAAACAGCCTAATGATTAAAAGGAGTAAAAAGAGGGAAAAATCCTTCTTTGCTCCTTTTTAGGTTTAAAAAGAATTGGAGACTATATGAGTTCAAAGAAGAAAAAAAACAAGATGGAGCGTGGTCTGACTAATCGTCACGTGCAGGTTATGGCCATTGCGGGAACAATCGGAACAGGACTCTTTTTGGGAGCAGGTCGTTCTATTAGCCTTACAGGTCCTTCCATTGTACTGATTTATATGATTACTGGGGCTTTCATGTTCCTTATGATGCGTGCGGTTGGGGAAATGCTCTACCAAGACCCTGAGCAACATACCTTTATCAACTTTATCACGCGCCATTTGGGTAAGGGCTGGGGTTATTTCTCGGTTTGGTCCTACTGGCTATCCGTTGTCTTTATAGGTATGGCGGAAATCACTGCTATCTCTCACTATGTTCAGTTTTGGTTCCCTAGCTGGCCAAGTTGGATGATTGAGATTGGATTTTTGACCATTCTAGCCTTAGTCAATCTGATTGCGGTGAAGCTCTTTGGGGAAGTTGAGTTTTGGTTTGCGATGGTCAAGATTGTGGCTATTTTAGCTATGATTGCCACAGGAGTCTTTATGGTCTTGACAGGCTTTAAGACACCACATGGAGTAGCAAGTTTGGCCAATATCACCGACAATTTCTCCCTCTTCCCTAATGGTGGAGTGAACTTTGTCATGGCCTTTCAGATGGTTTTCTTTGCTTACCTCATGATTGAGTTTATCGGGGTAACAACTTCTGAAACCAAAAATCCACGTCAAGTCTTGCCAAAAGCCGTTAAGGAAATTCCTTTGCGTATCGCCTTTTTCTACGGTGGTGCCCTCTTAGCCATCATGGCTATCATTCCGTGGCGTGAACTTGCATCGGCTGATTCTCCTTTTGTAACAGTATTTGAATTAGCAGGTATCAAGTGGGCAGCGGCCTTGATTAACTTCGTCGTTTTGACCTCAGCAGCATCTGCTCTTAACTCAACCCTTTATTCAACAGGTCGTCATTTGTACCAGATTGCTCATGATTCGCCAAATCCATTCTTAAAGGCGATTAAGGCAGATACTCTTTCTCGTCACAATGTGCCACAAAATGCCATTATTGCTTCAGCAATCTTGATTGCCCTAGCAGCCTTTATCAACGTATTGCCAGGTGTTTCCGATGCCTTTGCCTTGATTACAGCATCATCATCAGGTGTTTATATTGCCATTTATATCTTGATTATGGTGGCTCACCTTAAATACCGCAAGTCAGCAGACTTTATGGCGGATGGCTATCTCATGCCCCACTATCGTTTCCTAAATCCTCTAACCATGCTCTTCTTTGTCTTTGTCTTTGTAACCCTCTTTTTACAAGAGTCTACATTTGTAGGAGCAATCGGGTCAGCTATCTGGATTATCGGTTTTGGGATTTATAGCCAGTGGAAATTTAGAAAATAAATTAAGGACTCATCAACTTAGGTTGGTGAGTTTTTGCTAATTTGACAGTCTATTGAAATAAGACTATAATCAAGCTGTATCAGTTTTCAAGGAGGTTTGGATGTACTTTAGATTGGAAAATAAGGAATCCCAGAAAGCACAGGAAATTGGGAATTTGATTCGTGCTTATAATCGTTCAAAAAGAGAAGAAGCTGAAAGTGAGCCACTTAATCTTTATGTAGAAGATGAAAAGGGCAATCTCCTGGCAGGTTTGATAGCAGAGACTTTTGGAAATTGGCTAGAAATCGAGTATTTATTTGTAAAAGAGGAACTGAGAGGGCAAGGAGTCGGTTCAAAACTATTGCAGCAAGCAGAAACTGAAGCTAAGAATCGAAACTGTCGTTTTGCTTTTGTCAATACCTACCAGTTTCAAGCTCCAGATTTTTATAAAAGGCATGGCTACAAGGAAGTCTTTACCTTACAAGACTATCCCTACATTGGGCAAAGATATTATTACCAAAAGGATTTGTAAGGTGAATGTGAAAGTATAAGGCAAAGAGGGGTTCTTGACATAAGTATGAAGGGGATTCTCGATAAATACCAGTTAAATTCTACAAATTGTGTCTTTCTAGACGATATTGAAGACAATGCAATCGTAGCTGAGAAATTGGGAATCAAGTCCTATCAGGTTAAGAAAAGAAGTGATGTCGTCGATATTTTGAAATCCTATATTTAAACTTAACACTCTCTATTTTTATGGTAGAGAGTTTTTTGTTAATAAAATATTACAAAATGACATTTATATATTGCATTGAGTTAGATATATGGTATAATATTTTTAAAAGAAGCGCAACTTTTTAAAATGTTGAAGGAGGACGCTAGTGACTAAAAATTTAAAATTAAAATTAGCTCGGGTGGAGCGTGATTTAACACAAGGGGATTTGGCAGAAGCTGTAGGTGTTACTAGGCAGACTATAGGTCTGATTGAAGCTGGGAAATACAATCCTAGTCTCTCCCTCTGCCAGTCCATTTGCAGATGCTTAGGCAAAACTTTAGATCAATTATTTTGGGAGGAAGAAGATGAAAAATAGAAAGAAACTTGTGATTAAAGATGAACGTACGGAAAAATTGGACGGAAACATTTCAGGAGAAATTCTCTTGGGAATTTGCCTATTTTTGGCACTGGAAATTTTTGCCAAAGTTTATATTTTCAATTTAACACTTTTGTCCTATTTACCAGAATTACTTTTATTGATTGGAGTCGGTTTGTATGCCATTATTCGCCGCATGTATGTTGGAATTGACATTCGAGATATTGTTGAGAATACTGGAAAAGAAAGAATTTTATCTGCTTTGGGATTTTCTATAGTGATTTTATTGATTGATATCATAGGCAATCGCGAGGAACTGGTCAGTCTATTGACTTGGAAGTACTCCCTAAAAGTGGTTCTAGCAGTTATCATCTATCTCGTTGGGAGTTATTCTATGGATAGAGTTATCCTATACTTGAATCGCAGAAATCAGCAAGTTTGGGAGGAAGAAGATGAAAAATAGATTTTTTTATTATCAATTACTAGATGAAAGAGAAGAACAACTGATGAATAAAGCGGGGGCTGAAAGTTTCTATATCTCTATAGCTTTCTTGATTTTATCTTATATGATTGCAGTATTAGCACCAAGTTTTTTTAATTCGAGAATGATTCTCATCATTATCATTATTGGAACTTCTTACTTTTTCGGCCGTGCTCGAGATTTGGGTGTGAACTACTATAGTCGTTTTCATTTTACGATTTTGGGTTGTTTTTTTCTAACCTTGGCGATTACAGCTCTTTTGATGTTGCAGAATTATCAATTCAATATCGAAATTTATCAGCACAATCCTTTGAACGTTAAATACCTATCTGCTTGGGCAATTACTTATGTTATTTACCTTCCCTGGGTCTTTATTGGCAATCTTGGTCTTAAGAGCTATGGCGAATGGGCTCAGAAAAAGTTTGAACAAGATATGGATGAACTGGAGAGTGGTGAATAGCTTGATACTCTTTTCTCAATCCAGCTAAAATGTGATATAATAGTACTAATTTATTGGAATACATGAAAGTTCTTGAAAATTTTCATGTGTTTCTAGCTAAGGAAGTAGGAAAAGTATGTATCCAGATGATAGTTTGACATTGCACACGGACTTGTATCAGATTAACATGATGCAGGTTTACTTTGACCAAGGGATTCACAATAAAAAGGCGGTCTTTGAGGTTTATTTCCGCCAACAGCCTTTTAAGAACGGCTATGCGGTTTTTGCAGGTTTAGAAAGAATTGTGAGTTATCTTGAAGACCTGCGTTTTTCAGATAGTGATATTGCCTATTTGGAGTCGCTGGGCTATCATGGGGCATTCTTGAACTATCTCCGCAATTTCAAGTTGGAGTTGACCGTTCGTTCTGCCCAAGAAGGGGATTTGGTTTTTGCTAATGAACCGATTGTGCAGGTGGAAGGACCTCTAGCCCAATGTCAGTTGGTTGAAACGGCTCTTTTGAACATCGTCAACTACCAGACCTTGGTGGCTACTAAGGCAGCTCGTATTCGTTCGGTCATCGAAGATGAACCCTTGATGGAGTTTGGAACACGTCGGGCGCAAGAAATGGATGCGGCTATCTGGGGAACACGCGCAGCGGTGATTGGTGGTGCCAATGGGACCAGCAACGTGCGTGCTGGTAAACTCTTTGACATTCCTGTTTTGGGAACCCATGCCCATGCCTTGGTACAGGTTTATGGTAACGATTATGAAGCTTTCAAGGCTTATGCTGCGACCCACAAAAATTGTGTCTTTCTTGTGGATACCTATGACACCCTTCGCATCGGTGTACCAGCTGCCATTCAGGTGGCGCGTGAGCTGGGTGATCAGATTAACTTTATGGGTGTGCGGATTGACTCTGGGGATATTGCCTACATTTCTAAGAAAGTCCGTCAGCAACTGGACGAGGCTGGATTTACAGAGGCTAAGATTTATGCTTCTAATGATTTGGACGAAAATACTATCCTCAACCTCAAGATGCAAAAGGCCAAGATTGATGTCTGGGGTGTGGGGACCAAGCTGATTACAGCCTATGATCAGCCGGCTCTTGGGGCAGTTTACAAGATTGTTGCCATCGAAGATGAAAATGGGAACATGCGCAATACCATTAAATTGTCAAACAATGCGGAAAAGGTATCAACACCTGGTAAGAAGCAGGTGTGGCGTATTACCAGTCGTGAAAAAGGCAAGTCAGAAGGCGACTACATCACTTATGACGGTGTGGATGTGAGCGACATGACAGAAATCAAGATGTTCCATCCGACTTATACCTACATCAAGAAGACCGTTCGTAATTTTGATGCCGTTCCTCTCTTAGTGGATATCTTTAAAGACGGGAAATTGATTTACAACTTGCCTAGCTTGACTGAGATTCAGGCTTATGCTCGTAAGGAATTTGACAAGCTTTGGGATGAGTACAAGCGTGTGCTTAATCCGCAGCACTATCCAGTGGATTTGGCGCGTGATGTATGGCAAGACAAGATGGACTTGATTGACAAAATGCGTACGGAAGCCCTTGGTGAAGGAGAAGAAGAATGAGTTTGCAAGAAACGATTATCCAAGAGCTGGGTGTCAAACCAGTGATTGATGCCCAGGAAGAAATCCGTCGTTCTATTGATTTCTTAAAAAGATACCTGAAAAAACATCCCTTCCTTAAAACCTTTGTACTAGGGATTTCTGGAGGTCAGGACTCAACCTTGGCAGGTCGCTTGGCTCAATTAGCTATGGAAGAACTGCGAGCAGAAACAGGAGATGACAGCTACAAATTTATCGCTGTCCGCTTGCCATACGGAGTGCAAGCTGATGAAGCAGATGCTCAAAAAGCCCTAGCCTTTATCCAGCCAGATGTCAGTTTAGTTGTCAATATCAAGGAATCAGTTGACGCTATGACAGTTGTAGTTGAAGCGACAGGAAGCCCTGTTTCAGACTTTAACAAAGGCAATATCAAGGCTCGTTGCCGTATGATTGCTCAATATGCCCTTGCTGGTGCTCATAGCGGAGCGGTCATTGGAACAGACCACGCTGCGGAAAATATCACAGGTTTCTTTACCAAGTTTGGTGACGGTGGTGCAGATATTCTCCCTCTTTACCGCCTTAATAAACGTCAAGGAAAACAACTCTTGCAGGAACTTGGCGCAGACCCAGCCCTTTATGAAAAAATCCCAACAGCAGACCTAGAAGAAGACAAACCAGGCCTAGCTGACGAAGTAGCCCTCGGGGTCACTTATGCAGAGATTGACGACTACCTAGAAGGCAAAACAATCAGCCCAGAAGCCCAAACGACTATCGAAAACTGGTGGCACAAAGGCCAACATAAACGCCACCTACCAATCACCGTCTTTGATGACTTTTGGGAGTAAAAACCTCCAGTGGAGGTTTTTACCCCGAGCATGGAAACAGGTAAGCGAGGAAGGTCCGGGGGACCTTTTTAGCTTTAGCCTTGAAACTCGAGAGCAAGAATAGCCTCCAGTGGAGGTTTTCAGCCTCTCACCCTGAAATAAGAAAGTGAGGTAGTATCATGAAAGCAATCGGTACGCAAATATTACAAACAGAACGTTTGATTTTAAGAAGATTTGTGGAGAGTGATGCGGAAGCCATGTTTCAAAATTGGGCTTCGTCTGCTGAGAATCTGACCTATGTCACCTGGGATCCTCATCCTGATGTTGAGGTGACTCGGAACTCGATTCGAAATTGGGTTGCATCCTATACTAATCCCAACTATTACAAATGGGCGATTTGTCTCAAAGAAAAACCAGAACAAGTAATCGGAGATATCAGTATCGTTGAGATGGATGATACCGATTCAAGTTGTGAAATCGGTTATGTCTTAGGTAAAGCCTACTGGGGTCGTGGCATTATGACGGAGGCTCTAATAGCTGTTCTAGAATTCTGTTTCACTCAGCTCGACTTACAAGGCGTGAAAGCTCGCTATGCTAGCCTCAATCCAGCTTCAGGTCGTGTCATGGAGAAGGCAGGGATGTCCTATTTGAAAACCGTTATCAATGGTGTTGAGCAGAAAGGTTATCTTGCGGACCTTATTTATTATCAGATAAGTAGGGAGGACAGGTGATTTCTTTTCTGTTTCTATCAAAGTCAGACCTTGTCTGGCTTTTTTTGCACCTTTTTTTAAATAATCTGATTAAATTCCTATTTTTCCCTATCATTGTCCCTATTTTTTCTTGATTTTTGGAGCTATAATAGTCCTATCAAATCAAAGAATGGAGGAAGGCAATGGATAATATAATCTTTTTTATCAGTGTTTTTCTTGCTGGAATTCTTTCCTTCTTTTCTCCTTGTATCTTACCCTTGTTACCGGTCTATGCAGGGGTCTTGTTGGATGATAAAGATGGTGCTCAGGCTTCTAGCGGCAAATTTTCAATCTCAATTGTTAGTTTATTGAGAACTCTAGCTTTTATAGCGGGGATTTCCTTTATCTTTATCCTACTGGGTTATGGCGCTGGCTTTTTAGGAGACTTTTTGTATGATTCTTGGTTTCAGTATGTGACGGGTGCAGTTATCATTCTCTTGGGCTTGCACCAGATGGAGGTCTTACATTTTCAGGGACTCTACAAGGAAAGAAGGCTACAACTAAAGAGACAGGAGCAAAAGGGTAAGGGCTATAGTCAAGCATTTTTACTGGGGTTGACTTTTAGTTTTGCTTGGACGCCTTGTGTAGGGCCGGTTCTTGGTTCTGTTTTGGCCTTGGCGGCTTCAGGTGGCTCAGGTGCTTGGCAGGGAGCTGGTCTCATGTTGGTGTACACGTTAGGTTTGGCGCTACCATTCTTGGTTCTAGCCTTAGCCTCCAGCTATGTTTTGAAACATTTCCGAAAACTACATCCCTACCTCGGAACCCTCAAAAAAGTGGGTGGTTTCCTCATAATCGTAATGGGAATTTTGGTGCTTTTGGGAAATGCTTCTATTTTGACAAGATTATTTGAATAGAGAGGAAGAAGAAATGAAAAAATGGCAAACATGTCTCCTTGGAGTCGGATTAATCTGTTGCTTGGCAGCTTGTTCGGCTAAAAATATGTCAGATGAATCTACTATGAAGGAGCAAACTAAAATAGAACAAGTCAGTTCGCAAACTGCGACTAAAGGTCAGGCGGTTGCTGATTTTGAATTGACAGGAGTAGATGGCAAGACCTACCGCTTGTCTGATTATAAGGGTAAGAAAGTCTATCTCAAATTCTGGGCTTCTTGGTGTTCCATCTGTCTAGCCAGTCTACCAGATACGGATGAAATTGCTAAGGATGCTGGTGATGATTATGTGGTCTTGACGGTGGTGTCTCCTGGACACAAGGGGGAACAAGCTGAAGCAGACTTTAAGAACTGGTATAAGGGTTTGGATTATAAAAATTTCCCAGTTCTAATTGACCCGTCAGGCAAACTTTTGGAAAGCTATGGTGTCCGTTCTTATCCAACCCAAGCCTTTATAGACAAGGAAGGCAAGCTGGTCAAAACGCAACCTGGTTTTATGGATAAGGATATGATTTTAAAAACATTGAAAGAAATGGGGTAGAGAAAGATCATGAATGATAAAGTAAAATTGTTTGTCTTGGCAGGAATCTTTTTCCTAGCTATAACCGGTTTCTATTTTCTATTGATGCGAAATGCAGGGCAGACAGATAGCTCGCAAATTGAGAAAGCATCAGTTAGCCAAGGAGGAAAAACAGTGAAAAAAACAGAAGTGAGTAAAGATGCAGACTTGCACGAAATTTATCTGGCTGGAGGTTGTTTCTGGGGAGTTGAGGAATATTTCTCACGCGTTCCCGGGGTGACAGATGCCGTTTCAGGCTATGCAAATGGTAAAGGTGAAACAACCAAGTATGAATTAATCAACCAAACAGGTCATGCAGAGACAGTCCATGTCACTTATGATGCCAAGCAAATTTCTCTCAAGGAAATCCTGCTTCACTATTTCCGCATTATCAATCCAACTAGCAAAAATAAACAAGGAAATGATGTGGGAACCCAGTACCGTACGGGTGTTTATTACACAGATGACAAGGATTTAGAGGTGATTAACCAAGTCTTTGATGAGGTGGCTAAGAAATACGACCAACCTCTAGCAGTTGAAAAGGAGGCCTTGCAGAATTTTGTAGTGGCTGAGGATTACCATCAAGACTATCTCAAGAAAAATCCAAATGGCTACTGCCATATCAATGTCAATCAGGCTGCCTATCCTGTCATCGATGCCAGCAAATATCCAAAACCAAGTGATGAAGAATTGAAAAAGACCTTGTCACCTGAGGAGTATGCAGTCACTCAGAAAAATCAAACAGAACGAGCTTTTTCAAACCGCTACTGGGATAAATTCGAATCCGGTATCTATGTCGATGTGGCAACTGGCGAACCCCTCTTTTCATCAAAGGACAAGTTCGAGTCTGGTTGTGGTTGGCCTAGTTTTACCCAACCAATCAGTCCAGATGTTGCTACTTACAAAGAAGATAAGTCTTACAATATGACACGCATGGAAGTTCGGAGCCGAGTTGGAGATTCTCACCTTGGCCATGTCTTTACGGATGGACCACAGGACAAGGGTGGCTTGCGCTACTGTATTAATAGTCTCTCTATCCGCTTTATTCCCAAAAATCAAATGGAAGAAAAAGGCTACGCTTATTTACTAGATTATGTCGATTAAGAGGGCTTTCCTAAGCAGTTAGAGGAGAATTTTGCTATACTGATACTAGTAAGTGACAAAGGAGAGAAGCATGACCTACACAATCTTAATCGTAGAAGATGAATATCTGGTAAGACAAGGCTTGACCAAGCTGGTCAATGTAGCAGCCTACGATATGGAAATCATCGGTCAAGCTGAAAATGGAAGACAGGCTTGGGAATTGATACAAAAGCAGGTTCCAGATATCATTTTAACCGATATCAATATGCCTCAGCTAAATGGCATCCAGTTGGCCAGTCTGGTCCGAGAAACCTATCCTCAGGTGCATCTAGTTTTTTTGACAGGCTACGATGATTTTGATTATGCTTTGTCTGCTGTCAAACTCGGTGTGGACGACTACCTGCTCAAACCCTTTTCTCGTCAGGATATTGAGGAAATGTTGGGGAAAATCAAGCAAAAGTTGGATAAGGAAGAGAAAGAAGAGCAGTTACAAGATTTATTGACCGATAAGTTTGAGGGAAATATGGCCCAGAAAATCCAATCCCATCTGGCTGATAGCCAATTTAGTTTAAAATCTTTAGCCAGTGACTTGGGATTTAGCCCGACTTATCTGAGTTCTTTGATTAAGAAAGAGTTGGGCCTGCCTTTTCAGGATTATCTGGTGCGAGAACGTGTCAAACAAGCTAAGCTTTTGCTTTTGACTACAGATCTGAAGATTTATGAGATTGCAGAAAAGGTTGGCTTTGAAGATATGAATTACTTTACCCAACGCTTTAAACAGATTGCGGGTATGACGCCTCGTCAGTTTAAGAAGGGGGAAGGTAGATGAAACGTTCGTCTCTTCTAGTTAGAATGGTTATTTCTATCTTTTTGGTCTTTCTCATTCTCCTAGCTGTGGTTGGGACTTTCTACTATCGATCTAGTTCATCGGCCATTGAGGCTACAATTGAAGGCAATAGCCAAACGACTATCAGTCAGACTAGCCACTTTATCCAGTCTTATATCCAAAAACTAGAAACCACCTCGACCAGTTTGACCCAGCAGACGGATGTCCTAGCCTATGCTGAGAATCCCAGTCAAGACAAGGTAAAGGGAATTCGAGATCTATTTTTGACCATCTTGAAGGCAGATCAGGACTTGAAAGCTGTTGTGCTGGTAACCAAGTCTGGTCAGCTCATTTCTACAGATGACACTGTGCAGATGAAAACATCTTCAGATATGATGACTGAGGACTGGTACCAAAAGGCCATTCATCAGGGAGCTAAGCCAGTTTTGACTCCAGCTCATAAATCAGATAGTCAATGGGTTATTTCTGTCACTCAGGAACTTCTTGATGCAAAGGGAGCCGATCTAGGCGTTCTTCGCTTGGATATTTCCTATGAAACTCTGGAAGCCTATCTCAATCAACTCCAGTTGGGTCAGCAGGGCTTTGCCTTTATCATCAATGAAAACCATGAATTTGTTTACCATCCTAAGCATACAGTTTATAGTTCAGCTAGCGAAATGGAAGCTATGAAACCCTACATTGAGACAGGGCAGGGCTATACGCTCGACCACCAATCCTACGTCAGTCAGGAAAAGATTGCAGGAACTGATTGGACGGTGCTTGGCGTGTCATCACTGGAAAAGTTAGACCAGGTTCGGAGTCAACTCTTGTGGACCTTGCTTGGGGCTAGTGTCACATCACTTCTTGCCTGTCTCTGCTTGGTGTGGTTCAGTCTCAAGCGCTGGATTGCCCCTTTGAAGGATTTGAGAGAAACCATGCTGGAAATTGCTTCTGGTGCTCAAAATCTTCGTGCCAAGGAAGCGGGTGCTTATGAACTGAGAGAGGTGACTCGCCAGTTCAATGCCATGTTGGATCAGATTGATCAGTTGATGATAGATATTCGTAGGCAGGAAGAAACGACCCGTCAGTACCAACTTCAAGCCCTATCAAGCCAGATTAATCCGCATTTCCTCTATAACACTTTGGACACTATCATCTGGATGGCTGAATTTCAGGACAGTCAGCGAGTGGTTCAGGTGACCAAGTCCTTGGCAACCTATTTCCGCTTGGCGCTCAATCAAGGTAAGGATTTGATTTGCCTGTCTGACGAAATTAATCATGTCCGCCAGTATCTCTTTATCCAAAAACAACGCTATGGAGATAAGCTGGAATACGAAATTAATGAAAATCCTGCCTTTGATAAGCTAGTCTTGCCCAAGCTGGTCCTACAGCCCTTAGTAGAGAATGCCCTGTACCATGGCATTAAGGAAAAAGAAGGTCAGGGACATATTAGAGTTTCTGTTCAGAAACAGGATTCAGGATTGGTCATCCGTATTGAGGATGATGGGGCTGGTTTCCAAGATGCTAGCGATAGTAGTCAAAGTCAGCTCAAACGTGGGGGAGTTGGTCTTCAAAATGTTGACCAACGGCTCAAACTTCACTTTGGAGAAGATTACCAAATGAAGATTGATTCTATTCCCTCAAAAGGTACGACAGTTGAAATATACATAAATAGAATAGAAACTAGCTAACTCCCAGTCAATTCTGGGAGTTTTATGCGTAATTGGGCAAGCTTTCTAGGTTGTCTATCTTGCTAAAAACAAGAAAAAACGATATGATAGATAATGACAAAAGAGGTATCAAGTATGAAGGAAAAAGACATTCAAAGAGAAACAAGCCAGATTGTAAAAGATGTATTAGAAAAGGCTAATTTGAAGCAAGGATCTATCTTTGTTTTGGGTCTTTCTTCTAGTGAGGTGATAGGTGGTCAGATTGGCAAGGAATCCAGTCAAGAAATTGGGGAAATCATTGTGAAGACCATCCTAGATATCCTAGAGGAAAAAGGAATTCATCTAGCTGTTCAAGGTTGTGAACATGTCAATCGGGCCCTCGTTGTTGAACGTCAGGTGGCAGAGCAGTTTGGTCTGGAAATCGTCAGTGTCCTTCCTACCCTTCATGCAGGAGGTTCAGGTCAGTTGGCAGCCTTCAAGTTTATGCAAGATCCAGTTGAGGTTGAATTTATCAAGGCTCATGCTGGATTGGATATTGGAGACACTGCGATTGGCATGCATATCAAGCATGTGCAGGTTCCGATTCGCCCTCTTTTGAGAGAAATTGGGCATGCCCATGTAACGGCTCTTGCTAGCCGTCCAAAATTAATTGGAGGTGCGCGTGCGCATTATCCGCAAGATTCTATTAGAAAGTCATAAGAATGAGAAAAACAAAACAACAACTTGAAAAAATTACTAAATATTCCATTCGCAAGTTAACTGTTGGGGTTGGTCCTGTAGCCATCGGGGCCTTCCTTTTTGGTGCTAGTACCCTTTCAGTAGATAAGGTGCAAGCCAATGAAGTGGGTGGTGCTCATAGTATTCATTACCGATATTTGGCGGAGCAGGAATTGACCGAGTCTGAAAAAGCCCTGATTCATCATGAAGTTCCTACAGAATTTCAAGATGATGATATTCTCTATGTAGTTTATCGCAAGAAGGCGACTAACAGTCAACAACTTCCTTACACAGGAAGTAAGGAACTTGCATTAGCAGGTCTTGGCTTGGCAACGGCCTCGCTAGCGGTTCTATTAGTTTCAAAGAAACACCGCAGTAAAGTACTTGGGGTTCTGTTAATCAGCTCTATTGGAGTCAGCAATTTTGTACCTTTTACTGCCTTTGCATTTGAAAATAAAGAGTTACTTTCTTATAACCAAACTATTTCGGCTTCTACACATGAAGGTTTGGCTGAAGGGATTATCCACATTGATGGCTATGAATACATCGGTTACTTCAAGGAAGCAGAACTTCACCCATCAAGACCAGCTTCAGCTGAGAAGCCTCAGTTGCCAGTAGAAAAGCAAAGTGCAAATGAAATCGAGAAGACAGAAGTAGTTCAAGAAACACCAGTTTCTGAGAAACCTCAGACAAGACTGGAAGAGAGCTTAGTGGATATTCCTTTTGAAACAGTCACAAGCCCAGATACCAATCTAGCAGAAGGACAGACTCGTATCGTCACAGCTGGAGTAAATGGTCAGCGTCGCATTGTAACCAAAGTATCGATGGTTAATGGTCAAGAAGTTAGAGAAGTCATCGAAGACCAAGTGGTTCAAAATCCTGTTTCGCAAGTCATTGCAGTCGGAACTAAGAAAGAAGAGCAACCTGCCCCAACTCCAGTACCACAAGCTGAACCAACTCATCAAGTAGCTAAAGGAACGCAAGAGGCAGGCAAAGAAGGTCAAGCCTTAACGCAACCAACCTTACCAGAGGCTCCAGTTGAAGCAAAAGGAACGCAAGAGGCAGGCAAAGAAGGTCAAGCTCTAACACAACCAGAACTTCCAGAAGCTCCAATCACAGCAAAAGGAACTCAAGAAGAAGGTAAGGCAGGACAATCTCTAACACAACCCGAATTGTCAGAGGCTCCAGTTGAAACGAAGGGCACTCAAGAAGAAGGTAAAGCAGGTCAAGCTCTCACACAGCCAAAATTACCAGAAGCCCAAGTAGAAGTAAAAGGTACACAAGAGGAAGGTAAAACTGGCCAAGCCCTTGTACAAGAACAGTTACCTGAGTACAAAGTAACTGAGGGAGCGGTTACGAAAGAAACTACTACTGAGATTGACTATAAGACAGAAATTATCGAGGATCCAACCAAATATACGGATGAAGAAACTGTAGTTCAAGATGGAGAAAAGGGCAGTAAAATTACCAAAACGACTTATAAGACTCTCGAAGGTGTTGAGACTGACCAAGTTTTAAATACAACAACTACTGTTGTCAAAGAACCAGTCACTAAAAAAATAAGCCGTGGGACAAAACCAATTGAAGGAACTCTGGTGGAAGAAAGTCTTGAAAAGATTCCATTTAAGGAAGTTCTTAAAGAAGATGACCAACTTAAAAAGGGTGAAAGAGTTACTGTCCAAGAAGGAAAAGATGGGCAGAAAAAAGTTACCAAGACTTACAAAACTATCAAAGGTTTAAAAACTGAAGAAGCACCGAAAATTGTGGAACAGGTTCTGGAGTTAGACCAAGATCGTATCGTCAAATTAGGAACTAAAAACTTTGAAAAACCAATCTTAAGTTTGTCACTTGTTGATGTTAATGATTTGAAACGATCATCTCAAATTCGTTATAATTTGGAAAATCCAAGTAAAGCAGCCATTAAATCTATCACTCTAACTCTGAAAAAGGGTGATGAAATTGTTAAAACTTTGAATGTTTCACCAGACGACTTGACAACGACCTTGACAGATTTGCAGTACTACAAGGATTATAAACTTGAAACTAAGATGGTTTATGACCGTGGTGAGGGTGATGAGGAAGAAGTTCTGAAAGAAGAACCGCTAAGAATTGACCTCAAAAAAGTTGAAATCAAAAACATCAAAGAAACAAGCTTGATGAGTGTGGACGCTGATGGTAACGAAACAGATACTAGTTTGCTTATAGAAAAACCAGCTGATGTTGCTCCGCTTTATCTACGAGTAACCACTCATGATAACAAAACAACCAGACTGGCTGTTGATAAGATTGAAGAAGTCACAGTTGATGGCAAGACCTTGTATAAGGTCACTGCCAAAGCACCTGATTTGATTCAACGTAATGCTGATAACACACTTAAAGAAGAGTATGTTCATTACTTTGAAAAACAAAAAGCAAAAGAAGGTAATGTTTACTATAACTTCAAAGAATTAATTGAAGATATGCAAAAAGAACCGACTGGTACCTTTAAGCTTGGTGCAAATCTTAATGCTGCAAATGTGAAACCAGCAGGAAAATCTTATGTTACAAATGCTTTCAAAGGAACATTAACAAGTACTGATGGTAATAAATTTACCATTAGCAATATGAACAGACCTTTATTCGGTGATATTGTCGGTGGTACAGTAAAAGACCTACTACTTGAAAATGTAAATATCGACATGCCAGGAACCGATAGAATCGCACCGATAGCTAACGTTATTAAAAATAATGCTACTGTAGAGAATATTAAAGTAACAGGTAACGTTGTTGGTAACAATGATGTATCTGGTGTTATTAATAAAATTGATGGCAGCGGAAAATTAAGTAACGTTGCATTCATCGGTAAAGTCCACGCCGCTGGAAATAAAGGTGGTTACTTAACAGGTATCGTCGGTGAAAACTGGAAAGGTATTGTAGAAAAAGCTTATGTTGACGCTGAAATCACAGGTAACAAAGCTAAGGCCGCCGGAATTGTATATTCATCTCAAAATGGTGGCAACAACAGCACTTTAGGTAAAGAAGGTACTCTTCGAAATTCTGTAGCAAAAGGCTCTATCGAACTGAAAGAAGCTGTTATGTCTGGTGGCTTATTAGGTACTAACTGGGCTTTAGGAGCTATAGAAGACAACATCACTATGATGAAAGTTAAGACAGGGGAAATGGTCTTCGGTCACTCTGATATCGATGCTGATGACTACTTCACATACTCTAGAACGAAACGTAACTATAGTGTTGAAGGTGTAAGTGAAGGTAAAAAGACTTATAAAAACTCAAATAAAGTCCCTAGCATAAGTCAAGAAAAAGCGGATGAATTAATCGCTAAAATGGGAATTACTGCTGATAAATTCGAAAGCACACTTCCTGTTGAAGACAAACTGAACAACATTGTAAGTAAGGCTGATCAATACAAAAATATTGATGACTACGACGCATCTCGTGAGCTTGCTTACCGTAATATCGAAAAACTTCAACCATTCTATAACAAAGAATGGATTGTTAACCAAGGTAACAAGATTCCTGCTGGCTCTAAATTATTAACTACAGAAGTTTTGTCTGTTACTGCTATGAGAGGAAATGACTTTGTCACAGACCTTACAGATGCTGATCACATTATGATTCATTATGCAGATAAGACGAAAGAAATTAAATCTATTACACAAAAAGAATCGAAGGTTCAACAAGTTCGTGAATATAGTATTAACGATTTAAGTGATATTGTTTACACACCAAATAGGGTTGTTAAAGATCGTGCCGATTTAATCAGTGCTATCGAAAGTAAATTGAGTCCAGTTGAATTGCAATCTGATGATGTTTACAAATTATTCGGAAAAAATGGTGACGGAAAAGTTAACGCAATTAAGAACCTATACTTAGAAGAAAGCTTCAAGTATGTTAAAGATAATCTTAATCAATTCGTTACGAAGTTAGTGGAAAATGAAGATCACCAACTGAACACAGATGAATCCGCTAAACGTGCCTTGATTAAGAAAATCGATGACAACAAAGCAGCAGTTCTTCTTGGTTTGTCTTACCTCAACCGTTACTACGGAGTTAAATTCGATGATTTTAACATTAAAGAGTTAATGTTATTCAAACCTGACTTCTACGGTAAGAATGTTAGTGTCCTAGATAGAATCATCAATATTGGTTCTAAAGAAAACAATGTAAAAGGTGACCGTACTCACGATGCATACCGTGAAGTGATTGCCGGTGCTACTGGTAAAGGTAATTTGCATGAGTTCTTGAAATACAATATGGAACTCTTCACAAGTGATACCGACTTAAATGATTGGTTTATTCATTCAACTAAAGAGAATGTCTATGTTGTGGAACCAACAACGACAAATCCTGCATTTGTAGACAAAAAACATAGAGCTTACGAAGGTTTATACAATGATGTTCATGGTAAGATGATTTTACCATTGTTAAACTTAAAAGATGCACATATGTTCTTAATTTCAACATACAATACTATGGCATATAGTTCATTTGAAAAATATGGTAAGTATACTGAAGCAGAACGTGAAGCATTTAAAGCAGAAATTAATAAAGTGGCTAAAGGTCAACAAAATTACCTAGACTTCTGGTCTCGTCTATCATTAGATAAAGTTCGTAACCAACTGCTTAAGAGCAATAACATGGTTCCAACACCAGTACTAGATAACCAAAACTATAAAGGTATTAGCACAGATAAATACGGACATACTGCTAGTGGTAAAGATGTTGCGCCAGTACGTGAATTATATGGACCAACAGGTCGTTATCATGCAACTGATGGACGAATGGGAGCGGTAGCTCGTGTTTATCCTAAACCATATAAAGATGATTCTGTTTTCTTCATGGTGACAGATATGATTAGTGACTTTGGTATTTCAGCCTTTACTCACGAAACGACACACGTAAATGACCGTATGGTTTATTTAGGAGGTTCGGGACATCGTGAAGGTACGGACTTAGAAGCATTTGCTCAAGGGATGTTACAATCTCCAGCTGAATCAAGTCCAAATGGAGACTTTAAAGCATTAGGATTAAATATGGCCTATGAACGTCCAAACAACGGAAATCAATGGTATAACACGAATCCTAATGATCTTGCATCTCGTGAAGAAATCGATCATTACATGAAAGGTTTCAATGATACCCTCATGCTTCTTGATTACCTTGAAGGAGAAGCTGTCATTGATAAAGGCAGTAAAGAACTAAACAACGCTTGGTTCAAGAAAGTAGATAAGAAACTTCGTGGAGCTAATACGAAGAACCAATACGACAACGTTAGAGATTTAAATGCAGAAGAAAAAGAATATAATTTAACATCTGTTAATGACTTAGTAGAGAAAAACTTCATGACTAAGCACGGTCCTGGTAATGGTCAGTATGATCCAACTGGATTCGGTTCTGCTTATGTAACTGTGCCTATCACTGCAGGTATCTACGGAGGTAATACGAGTGAAGGTGCTCCAGGAGCAATGTCATTCAAACATAACACCTTCCGTATGTGGGGTTACTTTGGATATGAAAAAGGCTTCCTAAATTATGCTTCTAACATGTTGAAAAATGAGTCTAAAAAAGCTGGTCATGCTACTCTAGGTGATGACTTTATCATTAAGAAAGTTTCTGATGGTAAATTTAATACTCTAGAAGATTGGAAGAAAGCATACTTCAAAGAAGTTGTTGATAAAGCGAAAGCAGGATTTAACCCTGTTACAATCGACGGTACTACATACAGTAGTTATGATGACTTGAAGAATGCATTTGCTGCAGCTGTTGATAAAGATAAAGCTACTCTTAAAAATGGCTCAGTTAAATTTGATAATACTGTATCACTTAAAGAGAAATTATTTAAAAAACTTCTTCAACAAACAAATAGCTTTAAAACTTCAATCTTTAAATAATTGAAATCTCTCATCTGCTTTGCGGATGAGGGTTTTCTTATTTTGTGCTATACTTAAGATATGCATAGAAAAACAGTGATTGATTTTAGGGCTTTGGGGGAGAGATACACCTTTACCCAGCCTATTAAAGAGTTAAAAACGAGAGATTTAGCAGAAGTGGTAGATTTGCTGGCACAAGTGGAAAGCTACCAAGAGCAAGGCTATTATGTGGTGGGCTATGTCAGCTACGAGGCTGCACCTGCTTTTGAGGAGAAATTAGCAGTTCATAAGGCTCCTCTACTGGGCGAGTATCTGCTATATTTTACAGTTCATGATAGCGTAGAAACTTCTCCTATTCCTCTGACTTATGATGAGGTTGATTTGCCTTCTGATTGGCAGGAAGTGACGTCTGCAGAGGATTATGAAAAGGCGATTGCTCAGATTCACCATCATTTGCGGCAGGGAGACACCTATCAGGTCAACTACACTGTCCAACTCAAGCAAGATTTAAGTGCTAATCCTTTTGCCATCTACAATCGTATGGTGGTAGAGCAGGAGGCGGGCTACAATGCCTATGTTGAACATGACGAGCTGGCAGTGATTTCCATGAGCCCAGAGCTCTTTTTTGAGCAGAATGACCGTGAGTTGACAACGCGACCAATGAAGGGAACGACTCAGCGGGGAGTGACTGATCAAGAAGACTTGGAGCAGGCCAGTTGGTTAGAACAGGATCCCAAAAATCGCTCTGAAAATATGATGATTGTGGACCTCTTGCGCAACGATATGAACCGTATTTCTGAAGTGGGAAGTGAGCATGTGGAGCGTTTGTGTCAAGTGGAGCAGTATTCGACTGTCTGGCAGATGACTTCGACCATCAAGAGTCGGTTGCGAGAGGATGTTGACCTTGTTGAAATCTTCCGTTCTCTCTTTCCTTGCGGTTCCATAACGGGAGCTCCTAAAATTGCGACTATGGAGATTATAAAGGACTTGGAGCCACAACCGCGTGGAGTCTACTGTGGAACCATTGGTCTTTTGCTTCCAAATGGACGACGCATTTTTAATGTTGCTATCCGGACTATTCAACTGCATCAAGGGAAAGCCATCTATGGAGTTGGCGGAGGCATTACATGGGATAGCACTTGGGAATCTGAATACCGAGAGGTTCATCAAAAGGCGGCTGTTCTCTATCGTAAACAAGCTCGTTTTCAGCTGATTACTACTGGAAAAATCAGCCAAAAGAACTTGTTGTTTGAAGAACAACATCTGGAAAGACTGAGAAAAGCTAGTCGATATTTTGCTTATCCTTTTGATCCAGAAATTTTGAGACAAAAGATTGAAGCAGAGTGTCAGGCTTGTGATGATAATCAAGATTACCGTCTACGAATCAGTCTCAACAAGTCTGGAGAGATAGAACTCAGTCGTCAAATCCTAACACCCCTTAGTTCACATTTCTGCCAGGCCAAACTTTGCCTTCAGGAAGCCAATTTGCAACAAGCCTTTACCTACTTCAAAACGACTCATCGACCGCATTTGAGTCTAGGGGAGCAAGAAATCATTTACTATAATGTAAAAGGAGAACTTCTTGAAATCTCTATCGGAAATTTGGTTCTGAAAATCTCTGGGAAACTCTACACACCGCCTATCCGACTGGGAATCTTGCCAGGAATTTATCGTCAGCATTTGCTGGAAACAGGACAGGTAGAAGAGAAAATTTTAACCTTGGCAGATTTTGCCCAAGCAGAAGCTATTTACGGTTGTAATGCAGTGAGAGGCTTGTATGAGTTGCAAGTGATAGGATTGTGAGTTTTAGCTATTAATAGTTTCTAACAGTTATTAATATTTTGTTAGTGTTAATTTTTGATGAGATATCATGTTGTGTTGTAATGTAACCGTAAACAATAAAAATTTAAAGGAGAGTTTTGGCGATGAAGTCAAAAACAGTTTGAGTGACAAGCATAGCGGTTGCAACATTAGGTTTGGTCTCTCTTTTAGATACAACAGGAGTTCTTCCGCTTTCAGCGCAAACGATGCAGGCTGACACACAAGAAGAGTTTAAAGAGGCCATTAAGAAGCTGACTGATAAAAAATCAACTACTTCAACTCCAAAACAAGATGAAAAATCAAAACCAACACTAAAACCCGATGAAAAACCAACACCAAAACCTACAGTTCAGTCTGGTTGGGTAGGTTCATCCTATTATCAAGATGGTAAAAAAGTCACTAGTAAGTGGATTTTTGATAAAAAATATAATTCATACTTCTATCTAGATGCATCAGGAAATTATGTTCAAAACGCTTGGGTAGATAACTACTATCTCAAATCAGGCGGATACATGGCTAAAAGTGAATGGATTTACGATAAAAACTATGGATCATACTACTACTTGACTACAGAAGGCAGTTACGCTCGTAATACTTGGGTAGGAAATTACTATCTTAAATCAAACGGTAAGATGGCTAAGAGTGAATGGGTTGATGGAGGTCGTTACTATGTAGGAGCTAATGGATTATGGGAAACCAAATCATCAACCAATAGTGAATATTCTGCTGCTTTAGAAAAGGCAAAGAGATATAACTCGTGGGCAAATATGTCTAAAAAACGCTTATATAAGCAATTAACTTCAAAATATGGAGAAAAATTTCAAAGTGATGCTGCACAATATGCCATCGATCATTTGAATGCAGATTATAAATCAAATGCCTTAGCTAAAGCAAAGAGTTATCGAAAATTACTTAAGAACTCGAAGTCAGCAATTTATAATCAACTAGTCTCTCCTTATGGTGAAGAATTCACAGAAGAAGAAGCGAATTATGCAATTCAACATCTTGACGACTAATTATTTAGAATAAATATTTTAACACCAATTAACAAGTCAAGTGCAACAAAGTTGTTCCTCTAATTAAGAGAGTATCTTTAAAGCTGTTTGAGTGAGCTCAAACAGCTTTTTTGCGGACTATAGCCAAGTTCAAAATAGAAGGTTTTCCTATTGTCTTTCCACCTAGAACAGAATGGATTTTCCAATTTCAAAAAGGGGTTGGAGTTTATAGGTGTGAACAAAGGCATCTATGCTATGTCCCGTTGGTTTCTCCCCAGTCTATGAGCAAACTCAGCTGGTTTGAGTCCTACGTTTAAATAAGCTTCAATTTCTACTCGCTCAGCTTCAGATTAGTGCTTGTATAGTTATTATTTTAATGTAAAAAAGATTAAGGATATGGTATACTATAAGTGTAAATCATAAGAAAAG
>NZ_CAMHZL010000008.1:0-82137 GCF_946190155.1 Streptococcus mitis | reverse complement strand
GGTGTGAATGCAGTTGAAGCTTTGGTACATGAGCTACCAGCTTATACAGGCCCATTGTCAACCGTAGGTGACCAAGCCGCTCCAACAGTAGAGAAACCAGAGTTCAAGGGTGGAGTCAACTCCGTTATGGCCTTGAAACACGAACTACCAGAGTACACAGGGCCATTGTCAACCGTAGGCGATCAACCAGCTCCGACAGTAGAGAAACCAGAGTTCAAGGGTGGAGTTAACTCCGTTATGGCCTTGAAACATGAGCTACCAGCCTACACAGGTCCATTATCAACCGTAGGTGACCAACCAGCTCCGACAGTAGAAAAACCAGAATTTAAGCTAAGTTCGTTAGAAAAATCTCAGACTCCAGAAGCACCAGTTCAAGTTGCCAAGGAAGACAAGAGATTGCCAGAGACTGGTGAAAAACAGTCAGAAACAGCTATTTTCTTGGCAAGCGTTGGACTAGCCTTATCTGCTATCTTTGTAGCAAAAAGCAAAAAAGATTAGTTGTGTATGACAATTAAACTCTTTCTTAATAGTATTCTAAACCAGTGGAGTGTATAGAACAAAAAACCTGAGAAGTACAATTGGCCTTCTCAGGTTTTTATTATCTAATTATTGATTGAATAAAGAAAAGATTGAAAAACCACCCAATTTTTGGGTGGTTAGTAATTTATTGTTGCGCTGGTTGAGGATTTTGGTTAGGCTGACCTTGATTGGTACTTGGTTGTTGTGTTACCGTATTCTCGTTGGTTCCAGCATTGGGAGTAGCTGTATTTGCATTTGGATTTGTGTTTGGTGTCGTTACACTTGACTGAGAGGTTGAAGTCTCTGGAGTCTGGCTCGCAGGAGCAGGTGTAGAACTTTGTTGAGTAGCAGGAGCAGTCCATGTAGGACGAGCTCCATTCTTAAAGACATATTCTCCACTCCTATATAAGCCCTCAGGCATAGTCCAATCTCCTGGGTGGTCATCTTCTGATAGGTAAGTCATCATTGAACGATAGACTGAAGAAGCAACTGTGAACCCATTGCCGATGACTGGAGTAAGACGATTTGAGTAACCTGTCCATACGGCCATCGAATATTTACGAGTATAGCCGACAAACATTTCATCCGGTGCAACAAGTTGACTTGATTTAATATGATTTTCGATTTCTTCATCTGAATAGTTAGAGGTACCTGTCTTACCAGCCTGAGGAAGCCATGAAATATAGGCGTTAAAACCAGTTCCAGAGGTCAAGACTGTTTTCATCATTTCTGTCATCATGTAAGCAGTGGTCTCTTTCATAGCTCGGGTACCAGGGTCAGAAAATTCTTTTTCGCTACCATCACTAAAGACAACTTTATTAATGTACATCGGTTTGTGATAGATACCACCATTGGCAAATGCAGCATAAGCAACAGCCATTTTTTCGCTACTTGCGCCGTATTGCTTATTAGATTCAGTTGTGTTACTTGATATGGCGTTAGAATAATGCATATCTGGATAGTCAATTCCTAAACCATTTAAGAAGGTTTTTGCACGGTTTAATCCAACTTTGTTGAGTGTTTCTACAGCAGGAACATTGCGAGATTGCTGTAGTGCATATTGCAGGGTGATATTACCGAAGTATCCTCTATCCCAGTTGTAGACAGGGGTATTTGTTCCAGGATAATTATACGGGATATCGCGTACAATGGTAGCAGTTGAGTCATAGATATCAAATTCCAAAGCAGGAGCATAATCAGTGATGGGTTTCATTGTTGATCCCCAGTCACGATTGGTCTCCACAGCCTGGTTGGTGCCGAATGAAACATTACTTGCTTGATGACGAGCACCAAGTTGTGCAATAACGTTACCATTAGATACATCTACAATAGTCGAAGCTACTTGCATGTCATCATCAGGATAAGTGACATATTGGTCGGTGTTATAAACATCCCAGAGTCGTTGTTGGATATCTTTGTCCACATTTGTATAGACATCCATACCTGTAGTAAGAAGGTTGTAACCAGTTTCTTGTTCAACTTGGTCGATTACTTCTTTAAGGTAGTTGTCCATGTATGCAGGATAACTGTTACCGGATTTCAGGCTTTGTAGACCATCGGTAACAGGGGTATTAATAGCTTTTTCATACTCTTCTGCGCTGATGTATTTCTGCCCCTTCATTTCTGAAAGTACCAAGTTTCGACGCTCTAGAGCAGCTTCTGGATGAGAATAAGGATCATATTGATTTGGTGCTTGAGGCATTCCGGCTAGGAGTGCTAACTGTGGTAAGCTTAAATCCTTCAAGTCTTTTCCATAGTAATTTTGGGATGCAGTTTGCATTCCATAGTTACCGTTAGACATGTAGACTTTGTTGATGTAGTAGGTCAGGATTTCTTGCTTGGTTGCTTTTTGCTCTAGTTGAACGGCTAGCCAAGCTTCTTGAGCTTTACGTGACAAAGTTTGATCGGCAGTTGAAGTAGAAAAATAAGTTAATTTGATCAATTGTTGAGTCAAGGTTGAGGCTCCCTGGAGGCCTCCTCCGCCTTGGAGGTTTCTCAATGCCGCACCTATGATACGAATGGTATCCACACCTCTATGATCAAAGAAACGGTGGTCTTCGATAGACACGATGGCCTTGACTAAGTCAGTAGGAATTTCATTTGCTTGAGCATTTACGCGACGTTCAGATCCAAGGTCAGCAATCAGTTCGTTTTTGTTGTCATAAATCTTGCTAGAGGTTGTCGCAACTAATTTACTTTCAGATAAGGCTGGAGCCTTGCTAACAAAGTAGAGGAAAACACCTCCACCTAATAGAAATAGTGCGATAAATAATGTAAGGAACGTAATTCCGATATACTTTAAGAATCGCAGAATAGTTTGTTTGTTCATCTTGTTTTACCACCTAGTAAATGTTCTTTGATAATGTCGAGATAGGGAATTTGAGGGAAAGCCCCTTGCTTTACTAAATATCCGTATTCTTGAATATATCCAAGTGGCATTGATTTTTGCCCCTTATCTTGATGATAAAAGCGAATCAAATCAAATGCCGGCAACAAATAAGTTTCCTGTTGAGAAGAAAAATGAAGCAGTACGAAGCAAATACCCTGCTGTTCTAGAACTTGTTCCATATGTTGAATCTGGTGAAGATGGAAGTTCTTCATTGGAATAGCATTCTTTTGTCGCGTTTCCTTGGCTTCAAAGTCAATGTAATGTCCTCTATACACGCCAGAGTAATCTGTTGTGGAAGCTTGTCTAAAATAGGCTTCTACAATTTTGGCTCTACTACGTTGAGGATAGTCTACTCGGACAATTTGAACAGGCGTGGGTTTTTTATGGATAACTGCCATACCATGCGTCAGATAGTAGTCGTTTGTAGCGTTAATCATCTTTTCAAAAGTCATTCCTCGATTTGCGAAATTATTTGGTTGAGAAATGGATGTTTTGTTTTTTTTTGATGAAATTTTATGAGGATAGTTGACCATATTTCTCCTTATTGGTACAATGACATCACTCTATTATACCATAAAAATAGAAAGAAAGGTGTAAAAATGACTACAGCTTTAATTATGGGATATTCTAATTTTGACTTGGGTGTCTTTAACGAAAAAGATATCAGGTTAAAAATTATAAAGAAAGCCATTCGCCGTGATTTAGAAAGTTTGGCAGAAGAAGGGATTAACTGGCTGGTCTTTACAGGGAACTTGGGATTTGAATCTTGGGTGCTTGATGTCGCAAATGAAATGAAAGAAGAATATGATTTCAACCTAGCGACCATTTTTGATTTTGAAACACACGGGGAAAATTGGAATGAAGCGAATCAGCTTAAACTTAGCCAATTTAAGCAGGTAGATTTTGTCAAATATGCCTATCCTAAATATGAACATATGGGGCAACTACGAGACTACCAACGGTTTTTACTGGAAAATACTGATTTAGCTTATTTTTTCTATGATCCAGAAAATGAGACCAAATTAAAATTTATGGATACCTTGATGAAAAATCAGGAAGGGTATCGCATAAAAAGGCTAACGTTTGAAGACCTAAATGAGCTAGCAGAAAATTTTTCTGAAAAGTAAGCCTTTGACCTTGATTTTTGTTTGCCTTTTTTTATATAATAATACTATTAGAAACCGAGAATGGAGAGAGAGATGGCAAGTATTATTTTTTCAGCAAAAGATATTTTTGAGCAAGAGTTTGGACGTGAAGTCCGTGGATATAGTAAGGTTGAAGTTGATGAATTTTTGGACGATGTCATCAAGGACTACGAAACTTATGCTGCCTTAGTCAAGTCTCTCCGTCAAGAAATTGCAGAGTTGAAGGAAGAATTGTCTCGCAAACCTGAATCTGCACCGGTTCAAGCAGAACCACTTGAAATGACGGCTACAACTTCTATGACGAATTTTGATATTTTGAAACGACTAAATCGTCTTGAGAAAGAAGTATTTGGTAAACAAATTTTGGATAACTCTGATTTATAAGAGCTTATTTGAAAAGTGCAATTTTTGGATAATCGCGTGAGGAGAATTTCTTTTCATGAGGAAAGTCCATGCTAGCACAGGCTGTGATGCCTGTAGTGTTTGTGCTAGGCGAAACCATAAGCCTAGGGACGAGAAATCGTTACGGCAGTTGAAATGGCTAAGTCCTCGGATAGGCCAGAGTAGGCTTGAAAGTGCCACAGTGACGGAGTCTCTCTGGAAACAGAGAGAGTGGAACGCGGTAAACCCCTCAAGCTAGCAACCCAAATTTTGGTCGGGGCATGGAGTACACGGAAACGAACGTAGTACTCTGACTACTTTCAGCTGTAGGCTGTTAGCGGTAGACAGATGATTATCGAAGGAAGTGGTCCTAGTCACTTCTGGAACAAAACATGGCTTATAGAAAATTGCATATAGGTTGGGGCTGAGAAAACTTTCTCAACCTCATTTTTTAAAGTGGACATATAGAAAGGTCTTATAAGACTGAAAATGAAAAAAGAATTTAATTTAATCGCTACTGCGGCAGCTGGTCTTGAAGCTGTTGTGGGACGAGAAGTGCGAGAGTTGGGCTACGATTGTCAGGTTGAAAATGGGCGTGTTCGTTTTCAAGGAGACGCGAGAGCCATCATCGAAACCAACCTCTGGCTTCGGGCAGCAGACCGTATCAAGATTATCGTAGGAACGTTCCCAGCTAAGACTTTTGAGGAGCTCTTTCAAGGAGTTTTCGCTCTAGATTGGGAAAATTATTTACCACTTGGGGCTCGTTTCCCGATTTCGAAAGCTAAATGTGTGAAGTCTAAACTACACAATGAACCCAGTGTTCAGGCTATTTCAAAGAAGGCCGTTGTTAAGAAGTTGCAAAAACATTATGCCCGTCCAGAAGGTATTCCCTTGATGGAGACTGGTCCTGAGTTTAAGATTGAAGTTTCTATTCTGAAAGACGTAGCAACTGTCATGATTGATACGACCGGGTCTAGCCTCTTTAAACGTGGCTATCGTACTGAAAAAGGTGGTGCTCCTATCAAGGAAAATATGGCAGCAGCCATTTTGCAACTCTCTAACTGGTATCCAGACAAGCCCTTGATTGATCCGACCTGTGGTTCGGGGACTTTCTGTATCGAGGCAGTTATGATTGCTAGAAAGATGGCGCCTGGTCTTCGTCGCTCCTTTGCCTTTGAGGAATGGAACTGGATTAGCAATCGCTTGATTCAAGAAGTTCGCACAGAAGCAGCCAAAAAAGTAGATCGTGAGCTTGAGCTAGATATCATGGGCTGTGATATCGATGCACGTATGGTGGAAATTGCTAAGGCCAATGCTCAAGCAGCAGGTGTTGCAGGAGATATTACCTTTAAGCAGATGCGCGTGCAGGATTTGCGTTCCGATAAAATCAATGGAGTGATTATCTCTAACCCACCTTATGGGGAACGCTTGTCAGATGATGCAGGAGTTACCAAACTCTATGCTGAGATGGGGCAAGTATTTGCACCGCTGAAAACGTGGAGCAAATTTATCCTAACTAGTGATGAAGCCTTTGAGACCAAGTACGGCAGTCAGGCGGACAAGAAGCGCAAGTTGTACAATGGAACTTTAAAAGTTGATTTGTATCAATATTTCGGTCAGCGTGTGAAACGTCAGGAAGTAAAGTAGGAAGGAAAACTCATGAGTAAGAAAAGACATGATCGTCATATAACAGAACATCAAGAAGCGCAATTTGATTTTGATGATGCCAAAGAGCTAACGGTTGGAGAAGCCATGCTAAAAAATGAAGAGGTGGAAGCAGGTGTACTGCCTGGAGATTCTATCTTGGACAAGTATGTGAAACAACACAAAGATGAAATTGAGGCAGATAAGTTTGAAACGCGTCAGTTTAGCAAGGATGATTTAGTTGAAAAAGAAGAGGTAGAAGAGGTAGAGGAGACTCAGACTCTAGATAATTTACTTCAAGAGCTTCGTGAGGGAACAGGAGTAGATTCTCCAGCTCTAGAAGATGAGTTGAGTCAGTTTGATGATTTAGAATTAACACGAGTTTCAGAAGCACCTCTTGTAGAAGAATTTGAGACTGAAGATATTCCAACACTTTCTCGAGTGACAGATAGTGAAGATGGAAATAGTAAGAAGAAATGGGTGCTTTACGGTATTCTAGCAGCATTAGTAGTTCTTATCCTTGGAACTGGTTATTATGTTTATCGTCAAGTGGATCGTTCGACCAAGGAAATCCAGACTTCTCAATCAACTACAAACACGCAGTCAGATGTGGAAGAATTCAATAATTTATATGATGCCTTCTATACAGATAGCAACAAAACGGCTTTGAAGAATAGCCAGTTTGATAAACTGAATCAACTTAAAACCTTGCTTGATAAGCTAGAAGGTAGTCGTGAATATACGCTTGCAAAATCTAAGTATGATAGTCTAGCAACTCAAATCAAGGCTATTCAAGATGTCAATGCTCAATTTGATAAGCCAGCTATTGTAGATGGAGTTTTGGATACTAACGCTAAAGCTAAATCAGATGCTAAATTTACAGATATTAAAACTGGAAATACGGAGATTGATAAAGTGCTAGATAAGGCTATCAGTCTAGGTAAGAGTCAACAAACAGCTCCTTCAAGTTCAAGTTCAAGCTCAAGTCAAGAAAGTTCAAGTTCATCAACAGAGAGGGCTACAGACAACACAAGTCCATCTTCAAGCGTCTCATCAAACAATTCAGTTTCTGCACGTGATGATAGCCATGGTGGTTTATCAAGTTTTGGAGTTGACCTCCAGAGAGCTTCGAGTCGTGTGCCGTTCAATCAATCAGCTGTTGATGATAGCAATAACTCTGCTTGGGATTTCGCGGATGGTGTCTTGGAAAAAATCCTAGCGACTTCACGCTCACGTGGTTATATCACTGGTAACCAATATATCCTTGAACGTGTCAATATCGTTAATGGCAATGGTTATTACAACCTCTACAAGCCAGATGGAACCTATCTCTTTACCCTTAACTGTAAGACAGGATACTTTGTTGGAAATGGTTCTGGACATGCGGATGCTTTGGACTACTAAACGGTTGTTACAAAATTCTTTCTTTTCAAAAATAAAAATGATAAAATAAAACAAATTAAACAAGAGGAGTGTCAAATGACAAAAGCTAACTTTGGTGTTGTTGGTATGGCCGTAATGGGTCGTAACCTTGCCCTTAATATTGAATCTCGTGGTTACACAGTTGCTATTTACAACCGTAGTAAAGAAAAAACTGAAGATGTAATTGCTTGCCATCCTGAAAAGAACTTTGTACCAAGCTATGACGTTGAAAGTTTTGTAAACTCAATCGAAAAACCTCGTCGTATCATGCTCATGGTTCAAGCTGGACCTGGTACAGATGCTACAATTCAAGCCCTTCTTCCGCACCTTGACAAGGGTGATATCTTGATTGACGGTGGAAACACTTTCTACAAAGATACAATCCGTCGTAATGAAGAATTGGCAAACTCAGGTATCAACTTTATCGGTACGGGGGTTTCTGGTGGTGAAAAAGGTGCCCTTGAAGGTCCTTCTATTATGCCTGGTGGACAAAAAGAGGCCTACGAATTGGTTGCAGATGTTCTTGAAGAAATCTCAGCTAAAGCGCCAGAAGATGGCAAACCATGTGTGACTTACATCGGTCCTGATGGAGCTGGTCACTATGTGAAAATGGTTCACAACGGTATCGAGTACGGTGATATGCAATTGATCGCAGAAAGTTATGACTTGATGCAACACTTGCTAGGTCTTTCAGCAGAAGATATGGCTGAAATCTTTACTGAGTGGAATAAGGGTGAATTGGACAGCTACTTGATCGAAATCACAGCTGATATCTTGAGCCGTAAAGACGATGAAGGTCAAGATGGACCAATCGTAGACTATATCCTTGATGCTGCAGGTAACAAGGGAACTGGTAAATGGACTAGCCAATCATCACTTGACCTTGGTGTGCCATTGTCACTCATCACTGAGTCAGTATTTGCACGTTATATTTCAACTTACAAAGAAGAACGTGTGCATGCTAGCAAGGTTCTTCCAAAACCAGCTGCCTTCAAATTTGAAGGAGACAAGGCTGAGTTGATTGAAAAAATCCGTCAAGCCCTTTACTTCTCAAAAATCATTTCATACGCACAAGGTTTTGCTCAATTGCGTGTAGCTTCTAAAGAAAACAACTGGAACTTGCCATTTGCAGACATCGCATCTATCTGGCGTGATGGCTGTATCATCCGTTCTCGTTTCTTGCAAAAGATTACAGATGCTTACAACCGTGATGCAGACCTTGCCAACCTTCTTTTGGATGAGTACTTCTTGGATGTTACTGCTAAGTATCAACAAGCAGTGCGTGATATCGTAGCGCTTGCTGTTCAAGCTGGTGTGCCAGTGCCAACTTTCTCAGCAGCTATTACTTACTTTGATAGCTACCGTTCAGCTGACCTTCCAGCTAACTTGATCCAAGCGCAACGTGACTACTTTGGTGCCCACACTTACCAACGTAAAGACAAAGAAGGAACATTCCACTACTCTTGGTATGACGAAAAATAAGTAGGTCTGCCATGGGGAAACGGATTTTATTACTTGAGAAAGAACGAAATCTAGCTCATTTTTTAAGTTTGGAACTCCAAAAAGAGCAATACCGAGTTGATCAGGTTGAGGAGGGGCAAAAAGCCCTCTCCATGGCTCTTCAGACAGACTATGACTTGATTTTATTGAATGCTCATCTGGGGGATATGACAGCCCAGGATTTTGCAGACAAGCTGAGTCGGACTAAGCCAGCCTCAGTGATCATGGTCTTGGACCATCGTGAGGAATTGCAAGGTCAGATTGAGACAATCCAACGCTTTGCCGTTTCTTACATCTATAAGCCGGTTATTATTGATAATTTGGTGGCCCGTATTTCAGCGATTTTCCGAGGTCGGGACTTCATCGACCAACACTGTAGTCAGATGAAGGTTCCAACGTCTTATCGCAATCTGCGTATGGATGTAGAGCATCACACAGTTTATCGTGGCGAGGAAATGATTGCTCTGACTCGTCGTGAGTATGACCTTTTGGCTACTCTTATGGGAAGCAAGAAAGTTCTGACTCGTGAGCAGTTGTTGGAAAGTGTCTGGAAGTATGAAAGTGCGACCGAAACTAATATCGTGGATGTCTATATCCGTTATCTACGTAGCAAGCTTGATGTAAAAGGTCAAAAAAGCTACATTAAAACCGTTCGTGGTGTTGGTTACACCATGCAAGAATAGAAAATAGGTTAGGTGAACTCAGTTGTAATCATGCAACTGAGTTTATCAATTTCCTTCTTGAGTCTTTTCCCTAGTTTGCTTAAAAGTTTTATTTTAGCACTGAGCGATTGTGAAGGAAACAATCGCTTTTTTTGTGAAAATATAATAAAATAGATAGGAGAGAATAAATACTTGTAGGAAAAAATAATACTCTTCGAAAATCAAATTCAAACCACGTCAGCTTTGCCTTACCGTATATATGTGACTGACTTCGTCAGTCTTATCTACAACCTCAAAACAGTGTTTTGAGCAACCTGCGGCTAGTTTCCTAGTTTGCTTTTTGATTTTCATTGAGTATGAGACGGCTTTTTCGTCTAGCAAAAGGAAAAAATGACAAAAAAAGTTGGTGTCGGTCAGGCACATAGTAAGATTATTTTAATAGGGGAGCATGCAGTCGTTTACGGTTATCCTGCTATTTCCTTGCCCCTTTTGGAGGTGGAGGTGACTTGTAAGGTAGTTCCTGCAGCGAGTCCTTGGCGTCTCTATGAGGAGGATACCTTGTCCATGGCAGTTTATGCTTCGCTGGAGTATTTGAATATCAAAGAAGCCTGCATTCGTTGTGAGATTGACTCGGCTATCCCTGAGAAGCGGGGAATGGGTTCGTCAGCGGCGATCAGCATAGCGGCTATTCGTGCGGTTTTTGACTACTATGAGGCAGAACTGCCTCATGATGTGTTAGAAATCTTGGTCAATCGGGCGGAGATGATTGCACATATGAATCCTAGTGGTTTGGATGCTAAGACCTGTCTCAGTGACCAACCTATTCGCTTTATCAAGAACGTAGGATTTACAGAGCTTGAGATGGATCTATCCGTCTATTTGGTGATTGCCGATACGGGAGTTTATGGTCATACTCGTGAAGCCATCCAAGTGGTTCAGAACAAGGGCAAGGATGCCCTGCCGTTTTTGCATGCCTTGGGAGAATTGACCCAGCAGGCAGAAGATGCGATTTCACGAAAGGATGCTGAAGGATTGGGACAAATCCTTAGTCAAGCGCATTTGCATTTAAAAGAAATTGGTGTCAGTAGCCCTGAGGCAGACTCTCTGGTTGAAACGGCTCTTAGCCATGGTGCTCTGGGTGCCAAGATGAGTGGTGGTGGGCTTGGAGGCTGTATCATAGCCTTGGCAGACAATTTGACACAAGCACAAGAACTAGCAGAAAGATTAGAAGAGAAAGGAGCTGTTCAGACATGGATAGAGAGCCTGTAACAGTACGTTCCTACGCAAATATTGCTATTATCAAATATTGGGGGAAGAAAAAAGAAAAAGAGATGGTGCCTGCTACTAGCAGTATCTCTCTGACTTTGGAAAATATGTATACGGAGACGACCTTGTCATCTCTACCGACGAATGCGACAGCTGATGCCTTTTATATCAATGGTCAGCTACAAAATGAGGCGGAGCATACTAAGATGAGTAAGATTATTGACCGTTACCGTCCAGAAGGTGAGGGTTTTGTCCGTATCGATACTCAAAACAATATGCCTACCGCAGCGGGCTTGTCATCAAGTTCTAGTGGTTTGTCCGCCCTGGTCAAGGCTTGTAATGCTTATTTTCAGCTTGGATTGGATAGAAGTCAGTTAGCGCAGGAGGCTAAGTTTGCTTCAGGCTCTTCTTCTCGGAGTTTTTATGGACCGCTAGGAGCCTGGGACAAGGATAGTGGAGAAATTTACCCTGTAGAGACAGACTTGAAACTAGCTATGATTATGTTGGTGCTAGAAGATAAGAAAAAACCAATCTCTAGCCGTGACGGGATGAAACTTTGTGTGGAAACCTCGACGACCTTTGATGACTGGGTGAGTCAGTCTGAGAAGGATTATCAGGATATGCTGGTTTACCTCAAAGCAAATGATTTTGCCAAGGTTGGGGAATTAACGGAGGAAAATGCCTTGGCTATGCACGCTACGACCAAAACAGCATCACCAGCCTTTTCTTATCTGACGGACGCCTCTTATGAAGCCATGGACTTTGTTCGCCAGCTTCGTGAGCAAGGGGAAGCCTGCTACTTTACTATGGATGCTGGTCCCAATGTCAAAGTCCTCTGTCAAGAGAAAGACTTGGAGCATTTATCAGAAATCTTCAGTCAACGTTATCGCTTAATTGTGTCAAAAACAAAGGATTTGAGCCAAGATGATTGCTGTTAAAACTTGCGGAAAGCTCTATTGGGCAGGTGAATATGCTATTTTAGAGCCAGGGCAGTTGGCCTTGATAAAGGCCATTCCTATCTATATGAAGGGCGAGATTGCTTTTTCTGATAGTTACCGTATCTACTCAGATATGTTTGATTTTGCAGTGGATTTGACACCGAATCCTGACTACAGTTTGATTCAAGAAACGGTTGCTTTAGTGCAAGATTTCCTCGTTTATCGTGGGCAGACCTTGCGACCTTTTTATCTAGAAATCCGTGGAAAAATGGAAAGAGAAGGGAAAAAGTTTGGTCTGGGTTCTAGCGGTAGTGTCGTTGTCTTGGTTGTCAAGGCTTTGCTGGTTCTGTATAATCTTTCGGTTGATCAGGATCTCTTGTTCAAGCTGGCCAGTGCTGTCTTGCTCAAGCGCGGAGACAATGGCTCTATGGGGGACCTTGCCTGTATCGTTGCAGAGGATTTGGTTCTCTACCAGTCTTTTGATCGAAAGAAGATAGCTGCTTGGTTGGAAGAAGAAAATTTGTCGACAGTTTTAGAGCGTGATTGGGGCTTTTCAATTTCAAAAGTGAACCCAACTCTAGAATGCGATTTCCTAGTGGGATGGACCAAGGAAGTGGCTGCATCGAGTCACATGGTCCAGCAAATCAAGCAAAATATCAATCAGAATTTTTTAAGTTCCTCGAAAGAAACAGTGGCTACTTTGGTAGAAGCCTTGGAGCAGGGGAAAGCCGAAAAAGTTATTGATCAAGTAGAAGTAGCCAGTCAACTTTTAGAAGGTTTGAGCTCAGATATTTACACGCCTTCGCTCAGACAGCTGAAAGAAGCTAGTCAAGATTTGCAGGCTGTTGCCAAGAGTAGCGGCGCTGGTGGTGGTGATTGTGGTATTGCCTTGAGTTTTGATGCACAATCAACTGAAACCTTAAAAAATCGCTGGGCCGATCTGGGGATTGAGCTCTTATATCAAGAAAGGATAGGACATGACGACAAATCGTAAGGATGAGCACATCCGCTATGCCCTTGAGCAGCAAAGTTCCTATAATAGCTTTGATGAGGTGGAGTTGATTCATTCTTCCTTGCCTCTTTACGATCTAGATGAAATCGATCTTTCAACAGAATTTGCTGGTCGAAAGTGGGACTTTCCTTTTTATATCAATGCTATGACGGGTGGAAGTGATAAGGGGAGAGAAATCAATCAAAAGCTGGCTCAAGTAGCGGAAGCCTGTGGAATTTTATTTGTAACGGGTTCTTATAGCGCAGCCCTCAAAAATCCAACGGATGATTCTTTTTCTGTTAGGTCTAGTCATCCCAATCTCCTTCTTGGAACCAATATTGGATTGGATAAGCCGGTTGAACTTGGTTTGCAGACTGTGACGGAGATGAATCCTTTACTTTTACAAGTACATGTCAATGTCATGCAGGAATTGCTCATGCCTGAGGGAGAAAGAACGTTTAGAAACTGGCAATCGCATCTAGCAGACTATAGCAAGCAAATCCCTGTTCCGATTGTCCTCAAGGAAGTGGGCTTTGGAATGGATGTGAAGACCATCGAGAGAGCCTATGAATTGGGCGTTCGAACCTTTGATCTGTCAGGTCGTGGTGGCACCAGCTTTGCTTATATCGAAAACCGTCGCAGTGGTCAACGTGACTACCTCAATCAATGGGGCCAGTCTACCATGCAAGCCCTTCTCAATGCCCAAGAATGGAAAGATAAGGTTGCACTCTTGGTCAGTGGAGGCGTTCGGAATCCGCTGGATATGATTAAGTGTTTGGTCTTTGGAGCTAAGGCTGTAGGCCTGTCTCGAACAGTTCTGGAATTGGTTGAAAGCTACACAGTCGAAGAAGTGATTGGCATTGTCCAAGGCTGGAAAGCAGATCTACGCTTGATTATGTGTGCCCTTAATTGTGCCACCATAGCAGATCTGCAAAAAGTAGACTATCTTCTTTATGGAAAATTAAAAGAAGCAAATGATCAGATGAAAAAGGCGTAACCAGCGCCTTTTTTCCATCTTTAGACTGAGGTGACTTTTTTTGAATTGTGATAAAATAGAAGGGAGAGGATGAACCTATGAGAAAATTTAAAATCTTTTTATTTATCGAAGCCTGTCTTCTGACAGGAGCTCTGATTTTAATGGTATCAGAGCATTTTTCGCGTTTTCTGCTGATTTTATTCCTCTTTTTGCTTTTGATTCGCTATTACACTGGTAAAGAGGGCAATAATCTTCTTTTAGTAGTGGCAAGCATTCTCTTCTTTTTCATCGTCATGATCAATCCTTTTGTTATTCTAGCTATTTTTGTTGCGGTCATATACAGCCTTTTTCTTCTTTATCCGATGATGAACCAGGAAAAAGAGCAGACCAATTTGATTTTTGAAGAGGTGGTAACGGTTAAGAAGGAGAAAAATCGTTGGTTTGGAAATCTCCATCATTTTTCAAGCTACCAGACTTGCAAGTTTGATGATATCAATCTCTTTCGTCTCATGGGCAAGGACACTATTCATCTGGAGAGGGTCATCCTAACCAATCATGACAATGTCATTATCCTTAGAAAGATGGTAGGAACGACCAAAATCATTGTACCTGTAGATGTGGAAGTCAGTCTCAGCGTTAACTGTCTCTATGGTGATTTGACTTTTTTCAACCAGCCAAAGCGAGCCCTCCGAAATGAACACTATCATCAAGAAACCAAAGACTATCTCAAGAGTAACAAGAGTGTCAAGATTTTCTTGACCACTATGATTGGAGATGTGGAGGTGGTCAGAGGATGAAAAAACAAGCTTATGTAATCATTGCTCTTACCTCTATCCTGTTTGTCTTATTTTTCTCCCACAGCTTGCTGGAAATCCTTGATTTTGACTGGTCTATTTTCTTGCAGGATGTCGAAAAAACAGAAAAATTTGTTTTTTTATTGTTGGTATTCAGCATGTCCATGACCGGCCTCTTAGCCCTGTTTTGGCGAGGTGTTGAAGAGTTTTCTCTCAGAAAAGTGCAGGCGAACCTTAAGCGATTATTGGCAGGGCAAGAAGTGGTTCAGGTTGCAGATCCAGATTTGGATGCCAGTTTCAAGTCCTTGTCAGGTAAACTGAACCTTTTGACAGAGGCTCTTCAAAAGGCTGAAAATCACAGCCTTGCTCAGGAAGAGGAAATCATTGAGAAGGAAAGAAAGCGGATTGCTCGGGATTTGCACGATACAGTTAGTCAAGAGTTGTTTGCGGCTCACATGATTTTGTCAGGTGTCAGCCAGCAGGCTTTGAAATTGGATAGAGAAAAGATGCAGACCCAGTTGCAGAGTGTCACAGCTATTTTAGAAACAGCCCAGAAGGATTTGCGGGTCTTGCTCTTGCATTTGCGACCAGTTGAGCTGGAGCAGAAGAGTCTGGTTGAGGGAATCCAAATCCTCTTAAAAGAGCTTGAGGACAAGAGTGATCTCAAGGTTGGTTTCAAGCAGAATGTGACGAAATTGCCTAAGAAAATCGAGGAGCATATCTTCCGTATCCTGCAAGAATTGATCAGCAATACTCTCCGCCATGCCCAGGCTTCTTGTCTGGATGTCTATCTCTATCAGACAGATTTTGAATTGCAACTGAAGGTGGTGGACAATGGGATTGGTTTCCAGTTGGGAAGTTTAGATGACCTGAGTTATGGACTCCGCAATATCAAGGAGCGGGTTGAAGATATGGCAGGGACGGTTCAGTTATTAACAGCTCCCAAGCAAGGGCTGGCAGTTGATATCCGTATTCCCCTGTTAGATAAGGAATGATAAAGGAGTAAAGATGAAAATTTTACTAGTAGATGACCATGAAATGGTCCGATTGGGATTGAAAAGCTACTTTGACCTCCAAGACGATGTAGAAGTTGTGGGCGAGGCAGCAAACGGGTCTCAAGGTATTGACTTAGCCTTGGAATTGCGTCCAGATGTCATTGTCATGGATATTGTCATGCCTGAGATGAATGGGATTGATGCGACCTTGGCCATCCTCAAAGAATGGCCTGAAGCCAAGATTTTGATTGTGAGCTCTTATTTGGACAATGAAAAAATCATGCCTGTCTTAAATGCCGGTGCTCGGGGCTATATGCTCAAGACTTCTAGTGCAGACGAATTGCTCCATGCTGTCCGTAAGGTGGCTGCTGGCGAGTTGGCTATTGAGCAAGAGGTCAGCAAGAAGGTCGAGTACCACCGCAATCACATAGAACTACATGAGGACTTGACTGCGCGTGAGCGAGATGTTCTCCAACTCATCGCCAAGGGCTACGAAAATCAGCGTATCGCAGACGAACTGTTTATCTCTCTCAAGACGGTCAAGACGCACGTGTCTAACATTCTTGCCAAACTTGAGGTTAGCGATCGTACCCAGGCTGCAGTCTATGCCTTTCAGCACCACTTGGTGGGGCATGAGGAGTTTTAGATGAGTCTAACAGATTTACTTGAGGAGCTAGAAGCAGCAAAAAATCCTAAAAAAGCAGGGCCTATGGAGGCCTATATGCGCCATCAATTTTCCTTTCTAGGCGTTGCGGCGCCAGAAAGAAATAAACTCTATAAAAAATACTTTCCAGAAGCGAAAAAAACAAAGATTATCGACTGGAATTTTGTAGATACTTGCTGGAGAAAGGGGCCTAGAGAATACCAATATGTGGCTGCCAATTATTTGAAAGCCATGCAGTCTTATCTAACGGAGAACGATTTACCTAAGCTTGAGCGGTTAGTCGTCACAAAATCCTGGTGGGATACCGTAGATATCCTAGATCGAGTAGTAGGGGGGTGGTGTATGAGAAGCAGGAACTGGAAAAAATAATCCTCCAATGGAGCCTGTCAGACAATATCTGGTTGAGACGCGTCGCTATTGACCACCAGTTGTTAAGAAAAGAGAAGACCAATGTTCAATTACTGGAAAAGATTCTGCTTTATAATTTGAATCAAACAGAATTCTTTATCAATAAAGCCATTGGCTGGGCTCTAAGAGACTACTCCAAAACCAATTCAACTTGGGTAGCAGGCTTCATTGAGAAAAACAAGGAAAGAATGGCTGACCTTAGTATCAAAGAAGCGAGCAAGTACCTTCAGCATCATTGAAAAGCGCAGTCATTACTTGAAAAAAGTCGTTCATTTATGTTATAATAGACTGTATTTAAAGAGGGAGTCAGATTTCTTGATTCTAAAAGGTTTTTAGCGCTAAGAAATTGAATAAAAAAAGAAATTAACCAAAAACTAACCAAGGAATGTATATTTTTAGTCAATGAATATAGAATAAAGTAGATCAGGAAGCTGGTCTATTTTATTTTGTATTTACTGATATATAAAAAGTTGAATCGTCTTTCTAAAAGTGATACAATAGATATACAAGAAGAAAAGGAGAAATGCTATGTCACAAATTGCTGTAAGAGTAGATGATGAATTGAAAAAAGAAGCGACTGCAATTTTTAATGAGTTGGGGTTGGATATGTCAACTGCTGTGAAGTTATTTTTGAAGCAAAGTGTGTTGACAAGAAGCATTCCTTTTGATGTTAAACTTGATTCTGAGTAAGCTGAAATAAAAGTATGGCTATATATGATACGAAGGGGTTTAGTTATGGTTTATACAATAGATCAGATAAAGGAAAAAATTGTTCCTATTGCTAAACAATATGATTTATCTAAAATTTATCTATTTGGCTCTTATGCTAGGGGTGAAGCTGATGGAAAAAGTGATGTTGATATTGCTTTGGAGTTAGAGGATGATTCGATATATTTTGATGTATATGGTAGGCTTTTAACTATTTTTGATGGTAATATAGATATTCTATTGGTTAGTGATTTACTTTCTCCTAAAACGAATATTGGGAAGTTAGTTAAGAAGAATTTTTTGAATGATAGAGAGGTTATTTATGAGAAGCCAATCTCTTGAAACTGATATAGCGTATTTGAAGGATATGGTTTTATATCTTGATAAGGCTGTTGCTGTTTTGGATAAAGCAAGAAGATATAATTTACCTTTAGATGATGATATGGTAGTTGATTCTATCGCTATGAATTTAGGACAAGTAGGAGAACAGTTATCGTTAGGAAAATTATCAGAGGAAGTAAAACAGAAGTATTCTGATAGGATAAATTGGGTTCAGATAAAAGGTTTTAGAAATTTTATTTATCATAACTATTCAAATTTGAATTTTAAAATTGTGGAAGGAATATTGAAAAAATCTGTTCCTGAAACAAAAGAAGCCTTATATTCGATTATAAGAGAATTAGAATCTGAATTATAAAATAGTATTTTGGTTAGGAGAAAGAAAATGGAGATTAAAGAAATAAGTTATCAGGATAGAGTTCCCAAAAACATGATTTCAAAATTTAATTATTTTGTGAGAGATTTTCTGAAGGAGTATTCGGATCAGCTAGATGAAATGGAAGCTGGGTCAGATATGACAGTTAAGAAAGAATATGAAGGAGATTTAGAAGTCTATTTTGTTGAATTTGATTTCAATAAAAAAGGCGGAGGTTTTTTTACAGGTTATTTAGACAATGAATTGTTTGTGACTTGTAATGGTGAGTTTTGGGGAGATGTTATTTTAGAGTAAAAAGCGAAGGAAAATTAAATGTTCCTGTATATTTGATTCGTTTTTTAGGTCAAAATGGGCAACCAAGTATTTGAAATTTGTTCGGAAATAGAAAAAAATAACACTATCTTAGATAATGTTATTTTTTTTGTTTTCATTATAAAAATTTGTAGCTATTTCTTTAACGTAGTTTTCATAGCTGGCTGGAATATCAGCGTTTTTTAGGTAGTCTTGATAGTTGAAGTGTTCATCTATTGGATATTCACTATTCACTAAACTCATAAAGTCTAGGATTCGTCCTTTTTCACTGTTGTTTTCAATGTGATTTTTAAAAGTATCAATTTGAGAAAGTGAGTTGTTACAATCATCATTGATTAAATGGTGTTTTTCATGAAGAAGGACATTTATTTTTTCAATATCGCTTGTGTCGGAACGAAGAAAGATAAAGTGCTGATTATTTACAAGTACATATCTACCTTTACTTGATAAGTTTTTAAGAGTGATAACTTGGCAATTTAATTTTTCAATCTCTTTTATAACTTTGTTTAGATTCATACTTATTTTTTATTAGAGAAGTAGTCTTTTAAAAAGTTCTTAATGATTTCTCTGTCATTATCTGTGATGGGTGTACCATCATAAGCGACTGAGTTATCAATGGCTGTGTCGATGTCTGCTTCTAAAGTTGAATTTGGAATATCCGTTTGACCTAGTAGATAATCAGTAGAAACATTGAAAAAATCGGCTAGTTTTTGTATGGTTTCTCTGGAAGGTTTGCGTGAACCTTTTTCCCAATTTTGATAAGAGGGTTGACTAGTTCCTATGTGTTCGGCAATTTCTTTTTGAGTATAGCCCGTGTTTTTTCTTAGTTCTTTTAGTCGTTCAGAAAACATAAGGGATCCTTTCTAAGTAAAAAATAAAAATTTTTTTAAAAAAGTGTTGACAATATATCGGGAACGATATATAATAGATATATCGAAAGTGATATAAATTTTCAATTTCGATTACAATATGTCTTTTATAGTTTTCTTAATAAACTCAACGGTTTCATCTGATAGTAGTTGGTTCTTGTAAGAGATTTTATCAGCGTTGAGGATTGATTCGATACGAACAGTCCCATCAGATAGAAGTTCTTCGATAGAAACCCCAAAGAAATCAGAAAACATTTCAAGGGTGTTAAGGTTTGGTTTGCTTTTACCGCTTTCCCATTTTTGATAGGATTGTTGAGTAATATCCAACTCTTGAGCAATTTGTACTTGAGTAAGATTGGCTTTCAATCTTAAATCTTTTAAATTTTTAGAAAACATAAAAAGTTTTAAAAAACCTGTTGACAAAACAGATAAAAAGTTGTATTATAATAATACAGACTAAAAGCTGTTAAGTCAATACCTTTCATAAAATAAATGAGGAGTAGAGAATGGAACAGTCAACTTTCTCAAATAAAGAAAAAACAAAATTACAAATGTTCTCGTTTATTTCAGATATTTCAAGAATTTGTGAAGATAATCTTGAAATGGTAGAAAGTCTTAGAGATAAATATGATATGCAGGGACTCTCGGAAATTCGTCTAAATGATATTGAACGTGTTTCATTGATGTATCGTCAAGCACTAGGAAAAGTTTTGTTGAAGTTAGACGAGGAGATAAATGAAGTTCCGTCTGAAGATTACATTGACTTTGAGACTATTTTGTTCGACTAGGAAAGATAATCTCGTTTCCTTTGCGGACAGGAATTAGGATAGTCAATTTTCCTTTCGAGCGGGTCTTGAAAGCCTTGTCCATATTTTTAGCTTTATCAACTTTCCTCTTTGTAACTTTCTTTCCATTTTCTTGATAACAATTTCTGTTATGGGAATTGAAGTCATCTTTGAGATGGTTTCCTTGGAGGACGAAAGGGTGAAGTTTACACTTTGCCATAATATAGATTCCTTTATTTAATTTAATGGTTCTTTAGTACAATCAAGTATGAGTTGTTTGTACTGCTAGAGCTATTAAAGCTAGCTAGAGTGAAACCTATCTGTAACTAAAACTTTTTAGAAGAATAATCAATGTTTGCAAATATGAGTTTTGTTTCAAGTAAAAGATTGAGTGATTTCTTTTAAAAGTGATAATAGGTATAAGTTATTTTCTCTAACTAACGATAGTAGTTATTGGTCTTTGAAAATTAAATAAAAAAACGTGTCAGGCAATGATAGACACTGACCAAACACGAATATTAAATGTAGCAATTTAATTATACGTGAATTTTGGGAAAATGTCAAGTTGTCTGATGGTAGGTATATTTCATGGAGTTTAGTTGTTTCATCAATTCGCTTAGAAAGTTTGATAAACTTTTCAAACTCTTCCTCAGTAAATTGATAATGGTCTTTTACGTGCTTAGGTGTGACCTTTATTTTAACTTTCTTAAACTCAGCCACATCTACTAACTAGATTCCATGAAATGTATCTACAAAACTTTATAGATTCTAAACTCTTTGCCAACTTATCTTAGTAGGACTAAGGAAAGAATAGATAACGTATAATTGCATAGATTGTGCAAAAAGTTGTCATTTTTGGGTAGTATTCAAAAGATTTAATGTAAAGATGGACTAACAACTTCATAATGTTGTAAATGATGGATATTGTTTTAGTAATGATTTCAACCATAATGTTCTCTTTTCTAATATTTTTTGAAAACAAAAATCCAGCAAAGTGTGTTTCCATCTTACTAAGCTGTTTACGATATTTTGTTTTTTTGTTTGATAAACGGTATTATTATACCATAAGTAAATGTGGTTGGCAAGGAGTTTAGAGTTTGTAAAGTTCACGTTGGGTTTTTCGTCCTTTCGCCTTAGTAGATAAGAAAAGGGAACTGACGGCTGTGGAGCAGTCAATGATACTTTGAAGAGGTAGCTAGAGTGAGATAGTGAGGCTTTATCGTATGGTCGGTGTGTAAGAGTAAACTCTTGCTAATGCCTTTGGGTAAGAAAGAGGGGATATTGAGTTATCCTTAAATTTGTGACCTTGGCGCAGGTAGTAAGCTGAGAAGCTGAAAGTATGCGAAGATAAGAGCATACATTTTATATTGCTATATTCTATTGAAAAAATGTAAAGAGGCTTTGAAAATAAGCCTTTTTATTTTGCAAAAAATTAACAATAACTAGATTTTTATGAAACAGGTTTTGTCCTGATAAGAATTGAAAGTATTGTTAGTTTTCACAAGGGAATCTATTGTGTTCCTTTATGTAAACTAACAATATGAGTAGAGGTGTAGAGAAGAAGAAAAGAGGAATCAAAATGATTAACGTATCAAAAGCATTGATTTTGTATAGAGAAAGAAATAATAAGTCTGAAGATGATTTAGCAAATTATCTAGGTATCCAAAAGAAAGCATATAAACGCTATGAAAGTGGAGAACGTGAACCTAGTCTTGATAAGCTGTATAAGTTAGCTTACCTTTATAACTGTAAGATTGATGATTTTATCAATGTTGATGAAAAATTCACTGTGAAGCGTGAAGAAGTTTTGTCCACAAAGGACTTAGATAATCTAGGGTGTCACCATCAATTTTCTCATGGATTGGTAACAATGTTGACTAAAGGGAAAAGTTATGAAGAAACTATTCGCTTTGCTGGTGATGATAAGACTAAGTATGTTTATAAGAGTGAAGTGAAGCGATTCTTACTTGAACTAATTGAAAAGATTGAGTAGTAGGAAAGAGGTGTGTTAAAATCGAAGAGTATGGTTATAAAGAGGGGTTAAGAACATATTCCGAAGAATGGATCATAAAAGAGTATAATCGAATCTATAGTCGATTCTGCTGGAATTTGAAAATCTATGCTCATGTAAAAAATGGTGCTGATGTCTATGTATCATCAAAGAAAAGCTGCGATGATTTATATTATCAGTTGTATGGTGTTGGACAGTTGACTCGTTGTTATTACAGCAAGATAATTTCTAAAATCGAAAGAACGTATTCTTATTTTAGAGAAAATGGAGTGATTATTGAGTTTTAAAAAAATGTTGAATCTGAGAAAGATATTTTATAATAAGTAATATTATTTTAAGTAGATGGGTAAAATTTTAGAAGGTCAGTTTTAACTGGCTTTTTTTGTTTATAGAAAAGGAGAAAAAATGATTTTAGTAGTTTATAAACGATCTCGTTCACCTTCATAGAATGGGATTGTAAAATTGAAATTTTTATTTATAGAAAAAAGGAGAAAAAAATAGATGTCAAAGACACAAGAATTTAAGGCTTACGGTTCAATCCGTAAGACAAAAGTAGCTGGTGCGTGTGGAGTTATTCTTGCGCTTGGTATTTTGGGAATGGGATTTCAAGGGACTGTATCTGCTGATGAAGTAAAACCTACTACACCTGTTGCAGTAGAAAAGAAAACAGAAGTAGAAGTTCCTATTGCTCATGACAACCTTGATAAAGCTGTTACTGAAGCTAAAAATGCTGGTGTTAAAGTTGAAGTCGGAACAGTTCAGGACAAAGGTGTTGCAACCTCTGAAACAGTAGCAGAAAAGCAAAAAGAAATTGAAGCTGATTATGCGAAGCAAGAAGCAGAAGTTAAAAAAACAACTACTGACTACACAAACGCTAAAATTGACAATGCAACCAAACGCAAGGAAATTGAAGAAGAAAATAAGCGTATCGCAAGGGATAATTCTAAAAAAGAAGCTGACTACAACAAAGCTGTAGCAGACCAAAAAGCCTACAATGAAAAGGTTGAAAAGGACAATGCTGATTTAAAAGCTGATTATGATAAGAAGTTGGCTAGTTACAATAAAGATTTGGCTGTTTACAATAAGCAAAAAGAAGAACTTGCTAAGAAGGGTGTAAAAGCTGAAAAACCTCATATTAAGGTTTATGGTGATTATGATGAAAGTCAGCGTGGTAGCGTTGGGTACTACAGCAACTTAACAGCTTCATTTGAAGGTATTGACGGTCTAACTGCTGTAAAAGATTATATTGGTTTGCACTCTGACACTACTATTAGTGGTAGTCGTGCAGGATTGCTTGGGAAAAATCCTGAATATTTTGCTGAAATTGTAAATCCAAAGGCAGGCGATTCATTCACGCTTCACAATGTTGCTGAAAGTAAAGATGGTAAGAAAATCTCTGCTAAGTTTACTTTTAATAGTGCTGAAGCTTATTTTGTAAAAGATGGAAAACCGTTAAGTGATACTAGAATTTATGTTCGTAAAGATAATGGAAGTGGCTCTATTAACTTTGTATATGGGAACTTGATTCAATTTGATACTAAAATTGATTTATTCTATGAAAAGACAAATAAACCTGCTGTGACAGCGATTGCTTCAACTTTCAACGACATTGACTGGGGACAGGAGTTGCGCTTCACTTACCAAGACGGTTCAGAAGGCATTGTCCTTAACCCTAACGGTTCAGATGTTAAGAAAATTACTCGTGGTGGCAAAGAATATTTTAAGGGCGAACATAAGTCTGCTAGTGGTAAATATTACGAAAACGTTGGAGACGAGTCAGATATTCCACTTGGTTCACTTCTTTCTGTTGGATATGGTTCTAGCTTTAATTTTGCTTATCATATCGGTACAGGTGTGGCAAGTGAGGAAGAAATTGAGTCAAAACGAGCAGAAGTAATCAGACAAAATGGTGGCAAAAACCTTGCCGATAAGGATATTTTCTATCAAGATGGTTGGGCTGTTGGTTTGTTTGGTAAAGCAAGTGCAACTGTTCCAATCAACATTTTGATTAAACCTCCTGTTGAGCCTAAGTATCAGTCAAAAGATACTAAGGAAATTCCTAAACCTAAATATGATGATCCTAAAGAATTGCCTGGGCGTCCTTTACCTTTTAAAGTAAAAGTGAACTACTCACGTTTGCGTGTTCAACCTTCAACTCCAAAACCTGTGAAGGCTATTACTGATAATTATGGTCACAACATTGATGGCGCAAATACATTTGACAAAAATGTGAAATTCAGTTTGACAACTGACTATAAACCATATTCAACTTTTACTACTGATTCTAAAACTTATGGTAAAACATGGGCTATGGCGGATGACGTACAAGATGGTGCTTATAAAGTAGATGACAGCAAAATTACTATGAAGGATTCTACTGGCAAAGACGTTAAGGCTTTGTTTAATATGTATCATGTTCTTTCTGAAAAACAACGTACAAAAGAAATTCAAAGCATTTTGAAAGAAGCTGGATTGAACCCTAAAGGTGAGTTTTACCTTTGGGTAGCGAAAGATTCTGCTTTATTCTATCAAAATTACGTTAAACAAGCTAAGAATATCACGATTGACCTTCCTGCTCGTTTGCTGGTAGAAAAAGGACAAATTGTTAAAAATGATTTCCATCAAATCGACTTTGGAAATGCCTTTGTTTCTAACTTGGTAACAGTTCAAGTACCTGACTTGAAACCTGAAAAACACGCTTTGGATCAGAAAGATGATAAGAAGATTCGTGACGGTCAAGAAATTCAAATTGGCGAATACCTACGTTATCTCTTGAACGGTGTGACTGTTCCTTCTAAGCACGATTCTCTTTACCAATATGACGGTATTGATATGCTTGACTTGAAGCATGACAGATATACAGGTAATTGGTCTGGTATCATTCGTGGTACAGAATACGTTGCTGAAAAAGACTTAGTTCTTTCTTATGATGTAGTCTTGTCTGACGGTAAAGTGGTTAAGGCAGGAGACAAGATTGCTAAAGGTTCTGCTTATGCCTTCCAATTTGAGTTCAACCAAAGTACAAACTCTGACTTTATCAAGAAAATTGTTAAAGTAACTTGGAACGAAAAAGACGGTAAGTGGGCTTACACTATTGACAAAGAGTTCTTGAACTCTCTAGGTGTTAAAGGTACGTTTGACGCTGATTTCTATATCGAAGTTGAGCGTATTGCAAGTGGAGAAGTTGAAAATAAATTTGTGAACATTATCAACAGTCAAGAAATGGATGCGAAAGTAACAACTCATACACCTGAGCCTGAAAAACCACAAGAGCCTAAAAATCCTGAATTACCGAATACTGGTGCAGCAGCAAGTTCTCTTGGATTTGTTGGTACTGGAATTTTGTCTATGCTTGGTTTATTTGGTTTGAAGCGCAAAAAAGATTAAGATATTGTTGTTAGGACGATAATAAAACAGGAATTATCGTCCTTTGTTCTTTAAAAGAAAAAAATGTAAATAGAAAAGGAAATCTAAAAAAATGAAAATCGAAAAATTTAAATTCAATCCTGAAGCTATTGGGAAGGCAAATTATGTACGTTCTGAAAAAGCACCTTCTATTATTGAAGGTAAACCCTTTGATGGAACACGACATATTGTGATGAATGCGAAACATGGTATGTTTTCAATCATTACTCCAAAAGATATGGCAACTTATAAAGTAAATGAGGAAGTTGAAGCTATTGAACCAACTTTTTTGGAAGATTATGTTGAAGGTACAAATTTTTCTGCTTCGACAAATGTATTGGCTAAAGGACTTAAACGTGTAGGGGGTAACAAATAATGGCTAAAAACGGACTTGAATTAGGAAATCGTGTAGAAATTTTCTCAAAGAAATATCGTATTTTGAATGATCTATTGTTAAATCCGAAGGAAATTTTGGGTACTTGTAAATTTATTAAGAATGAAGGCGCGCAATTTGTAAATGTTGATCTTGAAACTGGTGAAGGCGATTATGATGGTGTTGAAGTTCTTGTATATTCAGAAGGACAAGAAGATACTGTTTTCTTGAAAGTGACAGAACAATCAGAAGAAGAAATCAATGCTTTGAATCTTGGTTATCAAGAAGCTATTGATTTTGATACTTTGCTGGTTGCTTATCATGGTATGCGTAAGGCTGATCGTAATCAAGTAGAGCCGAACAAGCACCGTTTTGTTTTTGTGGTTGATAAACTTAAAAAAGCTGGTGGTCAACCTAAACAAGAACAGAAACATGAGCAAAAGCAAGAACATAAAGGATAATTTCTAAAGGAGAAAAGATATGGGGTTATTTCCTGTTTATAGAGGAGTTAGAATTTTTCCGTTTATGGAAAAATTAAGATACTTTATCTTTTCTTTTTTCTTTTTGTTGCTTAGCCCTATATTAGTGTTTTTTGTTTATTCAAATTTTGAGAAAATTAAGAATGTAGATATTTTTTCTATTGTTGTTTCAGTAGTTATGCTGATTCTAATAATTGCTTTAAGTGTGTATTTGACTTGGTTGTCTCAAGAGCGAATATTCTATTTTCAAAAGAGGGGAAGGGAATCTACTTTTGCTTTCTTTTTGAGGGAAAATGGCTATACCTATACTAAAAAGGTTAAGACGGATTCAGGAACTAGAGATAAGGTTGTTTTTCCTGTTGTTTATATGAAGCAGAATCGTTATGATTTAGAAATAGCTTTTAAGATGGCTGGAAATAAGTTTCAAGACAAGTTCAAGAAGATTGGTAGTGAACTTGAAACAACGTTCTTTATGGACTTTATGGAAGTTCAAGATGATGCAAAATTTAAGACATTTAAACTTGCATATTCAGCTTTTCAAAATCGAATCAAGGTAACTGATGTGGAGTATTCTGATAAAGGTATTCAACTGATGAAGAATCTCTATTGGAATCCTGTTGATGATCCACATTTACTTGTGTGTGGTGGTACTGGTGGAGGTAAGACAGTTCTTTTAAGAACTCTGATTCGTGCAATGGCTAAAGTTGGAGTAGTGGATATATGTGATCCAAAGCAAGCTGACTTTGTTACTATGTCGGAGCAGAAAGCCTTTGAAGGTCGTATTTCTTATCAGGTTGAAGATATTGTTTCTATGATTGAAAGAGCAGTTCAAATTATGTTCGCTCGCTATGCCTATATGCGTAAAATGCGTGAAGAAAATGGCGACAAGGATTTGAAGAAGTTTTTTGAATATGGACTTGAACCTTATTTTTTAGTTTGTGATGAATATAATGCCTTGTGCGCTATGCTTGATTTTCAGACAAGACAGCGTTTAGACAATGCTATGGGTCAATTCTTGCTTCTAGGAAGGCAAGCTGGGTGTTTTGCGACTATTGCAATGCAGAAGCCTTCTAGGGAAGATTTAGGCTCTAAACTACAGTCAAACATAAATTTTCGAATTTCTGTAGGTCGCCTAGATGAAGTCGGTTATGATTTAGCTTTTGGAGAAGTTAATAGGAATAAGGAATTTAAGTATGTGAAATATCTTGCTGGTAAGCGTGTATATGGTCGTGGATATGCGAGTGTGTATGGAGAAGTGGCTAGAGAGTTTTATTCTCCATTGCTTTCAAAAGAGTTCTCTTTCTTTGATGAATATGACAAGATTAAAAGACGAGAAAATCCTTTCAATCCATTAGAGAATCCTGAAGCTGTTCTTTCTGAAGAAGAAAAACAAGTGTTGCAGGAAGAAATGAAAGCTAATGAAGAACTTGAAAAAGGAACTGTAAAAAAAGATAGTTCTGAATTGGTACAAGAATTGCTTTCCAGCAAACAAGAAGAAAAAGAAGGAGATGATGTTCCTTTGATGAAAGCAAGTGATTTTTCTAATAAAGTTGGTGTAAGTTTTTCATCTGTTCAGAATCTATTGAAAAAATTGGAAGAACTTAATAAAATAACGATTCTAAAAGAAGATGGACTTATTGTATTGGATCGGTCACAAATTATTTTGTTGACTGACTTATTTGAATTAAAGGAAAGTGGAAGTCAGAAGTGGTCTGAAATTTTGGAAGATTTTCCTTTTGACGAATATGGACTATGAGAATAGGGGGAGATCCCCTTTTCTCTATTTTATGGATGTTGGTATAGTCTAGCACTCTAGTAGCTAGTAGCAGAAGCGAGGAAGCGAAGCGACGAGCGCCTGCGCTCACTAGCGCTCACTAGAGTGCTAGACTATGCTAATGAACCCACCTATTCTAATAGGTGGGTAACAAAAGTTACAAAATGCACTTCACGCTTACAGCGACAAGGGTTACACTTGTGTTACTTTTGTGATTTTTTGTGTTACTTTTATTTAAAAAGGGAGGTATTAAGGAGAAATGGAAGGAAAAAAGTTAAAAGAATTTAGAAAAGAAAGAAATATGACCAGAAAAGAATTTTCTTTAAAAACTGGTATCTCCCCTTCAACGCTGTTGGCTTATGAAAATGGGCATAGGAGGTTAAAAAAAGAAAAACGATTAGAAATCGAGAAGCATTTTTCTGTTGAAGAATGTGATACAAGTTTGACAAGGTATATGATAGATTATTTTAGATTTACACTGCATAATGAGTCTGATGTATATTTTGTAGCGAAAGAGTTTTTTGGATTTGATATTATGTTGAATCCTGAAACAACTTCATTTATGAAATATGAATTGTTGTATCGCTATGGTGATATTTGGTTTTTTGGTTTTAATTCTTCCTTTAGTGAGAATGGAGAAGATAAAAACAGAATTACGGTACAGTTAAGTGGTCAAGGTTGCAGGCAGTTAGAACTGTATCTTGAAAGTGAAAATATAACTTGGATAGATTTTATAAAAAGGTTCAAACAAAAATATGGGGAAAATTTTAGTGTTACTAGAATAGATATTGCAGTTGATGAAATTGCTAGAGAAGATACGAAAGAAAATTTTGATTTATCAACACTAGTAACAAGGTATTATAAACAGGATATTGTTTCGCCTTATCTAAAAAGTTTTTCGTTTGTGGGTGGTGGTGGATTTGATTTTGAGAATCCATTGGAAACAGAAAATAGACAAGGGTTATCAATCTATCTTGGTAGTCGGCAGTCTGAAATGTATTTTAACTTTTATGAAAAGAGGTATGAAATAGCGAAGAAAGAAGGTATAAGTGTATCAGATAGTGTAAGGTTATTTGGAATATGGAATCGTTATGAAGTTCGATTCTCACAAGGTAAGGCAAGGTCATTCATTTCAGAAGTTTTGGCTGGTGCAGAGATTGCTGAATTAACAAGGTCAATCTTTCAAGGAGCGATACAGATTTATGATGGTGCTGATGAACATGGATTTAGGAAGTTTGATAGTAAATGGCAAGAATTATTTGGCGATAATGAAGCTATTAGGCTATCGGTTAGTCCTGAGCCATATTCAGTTGATAGAACGATTAGATGGTTGGTAGAAAGAGTTTCCAATTCATTGTTATTCGTATCTGAAATTGATCGGTTGTTTCTGCAAGAAAATATGAAGAAGATAATGGAAGCAGGTGAACTAACTTCACGACAACGAAAAGAATTAGAACTTCTACAAAGTCAGTTAGGAAGGATAGGATGATTGAGTATAGACAAATTGAGAAGATTGTATATTTAATTCCTGCAAGAAACTTCTATGATGGTCTAACAGATAGTAAGGTAGCAAGAGATTATCAAGCCTATATTGAGTTTCAATCTCAAATCTATAAGCAGACAAGGAAGCGAAGTGATTGGGTTAAGTTGAAACGATTGATTAGAGATTATGAAACATACCTAGCAGGACAAGTAGATGTTAAGAGAAAGTTACTTTGGTTTGGCTTGTTAAGAAGGAATAAAAAAGAAATGGAAATGGAGTGTTTAAAATTGATTGAACGATTTCATTTAGAGGAGTGGATATAGGATATGGAAAAATTTCATGAAAAGTTAAAAATATTAAGGAAGAAGCGAGGACTGACACAAAAAGAATTTGCAGAAATGCTAGGAATTAGTCAAAAATCATATAGTCATTGGGAAACTGGGAAAAATGAACCTAACTATGAAAATTTAAGTATGTTAGCTTGTATATTTAATGTTTCGATTGATTATTTGTTAGGTGATTATTTGGAAATATCCAAAGAGAGATGTTTGAAATCTATGAAGATGAGGAAACAGAAAATGAAAACTAAAGAAGTTGAAATCCCACAAATTCCGCAGTTTATTGCAGACTGGGTGGATAAACTAAAAAGTGGGTTGTTCGGTCTCAATTATGATAGCGTGTCAAGCGAAATCTATGATTGGGTGTATGCTGAAGAAGAAAACATTAAAAAGTTGCACCTTGCAGTTGTAGTAGGGTACGAGTTAAAAGAGGAGGAATAAATGGGTGCAAGTAAACTATTCATTCCTGAAGTGATTGATGAACAAGATATTGTTTTCAACAAAGATAGCAACTATCACAAACAAAAGAAACAGGAAAAGAAAAATCCTATTTTTAAACAAGGCAAATCTAAAAAATAAGGAGAAAAAAAGATGATATTAGAAGAAGATGAATTGAAAGATTTTTGTAAAAAACTTCCACGGTCTGAGTTTGAAGATAGCGAGCGTGCAAAAAACGTTGCTATTAAAGCTATGAGGGTAGTATTGCTTGCATTGGGTTATGATACAGATTTTGTAGAAGATAAATTTAGAACAGAAGTAGAGAAGGCTATTGTGGTGAATGGAAATGGAATTTATGACAATTTTTTCAAAACGTTTAAAGAAATTAAGAAAGAATAAAGGGTTAAAACAACAACAAATAGCTGATGAAATAGGTGTAAATCGTGGTTCATATTCAAACTGGGAAAAAGGTAAAAGAGAGCCCAGCTTTGAAAATCTTCTTAAGTTAGCTGATTTACTAGAAGTTTCGTTAGATTGGTTATTTGGGAGAGAATAGATGAAAGTTAAGAAACGTTCTCCAGCTTTATAGCTGAATATATAAAAAGCTAAAGAAGAAAAGAGGTATAAAAAAATGGCTTTACAAGGAAAAGATAAACAAATTATTGAATTGTCGAATGAACTTGCAAAAAATTTGAAGTCAAAAGAATTTGATTCAGCGTGGAAGCATGCTGGTGAATTAAGTTCACTTCTTAAAAATGTTGAAGAATTGCAACTACCGTATCAAGTTATTGAGTGTATCAAGAAAGACCTTTCTAGTTACTATGCAATGAATAAGGAATTGAATAAGGTAACAACTCGTGCCTTTGCGATTGGTAGTAGTTTTGAGCGTTCAGCTTCAATTTAATTGAAATGATGAAGGAAGTCAAGTTTGGCTTCCTTTTTTATTTGGAAGGAGAAAAAAATGAGTATTAAAGTCGTCTATGATAAGTTTTCTGATGTGTGTGAGCATTACAATTTTGGAAAAAAGTTGCTTGATGAACCTGCAAAGATTATTGAACGCTTAGATGAACACTTTGACGGTGTAGAGTTTGGACAGTTTGATGGTAACAATCCTGATAATGTGTATGTCAATTCTTTTACAGAAGTTGATACGCAGGAAGCATTGATTGATTTTGCTGGTATTTTGGATCGTGGAGAATATGAGCAGTTAGTCAATGAAGATCGTTTAGCAGCCTATGTAGAAGAATATGAAGAAGAAATTGCTAGTCGTTTAGGAGATTCCTATGTATTTCTAGGGCATGAAGGTAATAGCTGGTACTTTTTGCAATAAAAAATAGTTGATAGTGAATATGGCTTCAAAAGTATTGATTAAGAATCCAAAAAATGGAAGGCAGGCTTGGTTTGGCTTGCCTTTGTATTTTGGAAAGTTGTCTGTGATTGGTTTGAGTGGTTCTTATGATGAACAGATTGAAATTGTTGATTATGAGGGCGATTCATTTATTGGATATGGTGTCTTTACTGTTGCTGATTTGGAACAGTTGAATAGACAAGTAGAAAGTTGATTAAGAAAGGATAAGAAATGGAATTAACAGCTTTAATTATGGATAATCGGTCAAAGAAAGTAAAACAATTTTCTTTGCCTGTTGATTTGGAATATGTTGCTTCTGAGTTTGGATATGATGTAGAAGATGTTTCTATAACGATTCAATCTATTGAAGAATTGCCTGATTTAAAAGTTGAAAGATGTTCATTGTTTTTGGTCAATGATCTTGCTGAAAATGTGGAAGATGTAGATGAAGATATTGTTCTATCATTCATTGAATCAGATAGCTCTGATCCAAAGGCTTTAGAAAGTGTTGATTTTGATAATTGTAGTTTATATCGTGATATTTCAACTGATAGAGAATTAGGTGAGTATGTTGTAGAAGAATTGGGTGCTGAATTGTCAAGGGAACAATTAGAATTCTATTTTGACTATGAAAAGTATGGTCGTGATGTTCGCTTAGAAGAGGGTGGTAGCTTTGTAAATAAAGGTTACTTTTTATCAAAATGATAGCGAATATAAGATTTTTGAGAGAAGGAAATTTTGAATTTCTCTGTGAACTAGATATTATGAAGTACAGTCAAGAACAGGTTCTTGAAAGAATAAATGAAAGAGGAATTGACAAAGACAACTTTTTTATTTGTGGAATTTCTGATTGGGAAGTGGATAAAATCATGTCGTTAGACGAGGTTTACTTGCTGAAGAAAGCAGTGATGGAATTATATGATGGTGATGAATACATTGTCAAATTTCAATTACAGCATTATATTCCTGTGACAAAAATTGCAACTAGATATTATAGATTTTGTTCTAAAGATGAAGTTGATACAATTTTTGAATTGACGAAAGAATTAGATTATAAATCGGTTGTTGATTATTTTTTTCAATGTGGGAATTGGGTGACAGTATTTCAAGGATTTATAGATCAGGGAGAAATATTAAATACTCCTATTGGCTTCTACAAGAAAGTTAATTTGTAAACATAGAAAGGAAAAAATGAGAAATTTATATTTAAAGAAGCCGAGAAAAGAAAAGCAAGTAAAAATGAAACAGATAAGTCAGAAAAAATCGAATCGTATTTTTTTAGCAGGCTTATCTTTTTTTATTCTTTTCTGTGGTTTTACAATGTTTGTTTCTTTAAGGACAAGTTCAAAAATGCTGGATAGATTGACAAATTCACCAGTTGTTGAATCAAAAAAAGAAACAGATCGTAAGTTGGAACAGTTCTTAGATGGATTTGTAAGTAGATATTTTACCTATAATTCACACAATGGCTCTAGTGAAGATGATGTAGCGAAATTGAATGAATACTATGGAAGTATTCCTGAAGTTAAGAATCAAGGTCAAACGAAGCAGGAAATGTCGGTAGTTAGCGCTCGTATGTTACTTGCTAAAGATGGTATAGCTGTATATCGTATTGTTTATGATACAAAAAAAGATGACAAGAATCAGCGTGTAGGTATAGAATTCTCGATTCCATACGGAGAAAAAGACGGTAAATACTATGTAGCTGGTTTACCTTGGTTTTCTCCTGTAAGTGATTTTAAGGCTGATGGTGTGGGAAAAGAAACTCATTTGGCTTTACTGGATAATGATGAAATTGGGGAAGGTAAAAGAAAGAAATTAGTTTCGTTCTTAGAATTATTCTTTAAAAATTACACAACTAGTCAAGCGAATTTAGATTTAATTTCTAAAGATATTAAGTCTATTGGTGGTGCAACATTTAAGAGTTTAGATTATACCTACTTTAAAGAAAAAGATGGGAAAATCTTGGCTTATGCTCAGATTACTTTAGAAGTAGCTGGTTCAACTCACAGCGAGAATTTTAGCTTTGAGTTAAGAGAAGATAAAGATAGTTATTTTGTAGAAAAGATGGAACATACAATTCCATTAGACTACAACAAGAAAGAAGAAAAAGGAGAATAAGATAGATGGCATTATTTAGTTTTTTAGTTTCTAAGTTTGGTGTTCCAGCAGTAGCATTTTTTGCAGGAATGAAAGCATTGAAAGCATGGAAGGAGCAACAGTTAGGAAAACTAGTTATCATTGTTTTGGTAGCTGGATTTATTCTTTTCTTTTTAGAAAATCCTGAAACCGTATTAAATGCAACTAAACCTATTTGGTCAAAATTGATTGAAGTAATTAAGTAGGAATGAAGAATGGAAAGAAAAGACAAGAAGCTGTATGTCTATACAACAGCATTTAGACAGCCTGTTTGGGTGCATAAATTAAATGAAGAATTTAGTTTACCATTTGCAATTAAAATGTCTGCGATTGTCTATTGCCTAGTAATTTTAGTGTTAGCTTGGTTTTTACTAGGCTTTATTCCTTACCTTGATTGGGGTTGGCGCTTTATGGCTGCTGCATTTGCTGGTTGGCAACTTGGGAATCTGTTAGCTGATTATAAGTTAGATGGAAAGACATTATTTAGATTTATTTATGAGTATTTGATTTTTTGGAAGGAATACGATAGTCAGCGAAAGAAAATATATATTTGTAAAGGAAAAAAATATGAGAAAGTGAGAAGTATCAAACGTGGAATTATCAAATAATATTTGGTCGGTTGCTGATGGTTTGATTCTGTTAAAAGATGGAACGGTTTTATCCGTATTTGAAATTGAATCACAAGTTGTCAATACGATTGAAGAAACGAAAAAGGAGACTAGTAAGGATATTGTTTATAATTGTTTAGCTAGTTTGGCAGAGTACAATGATTTAAGCATTCATAGTTTACATATTGATTTAGAATTGGCTAAGAAAATTGCTTTGTTATCACAAGATATTGAGCAAGGTCAAGGTACAAGTCCTTTAGGAAATTATATTGTATCTACAATGAAGTCACGATTGGAAGAAGAAGTAAGCTATCTCTTTGAGTATAAGCATTATCTTGTAGTCCCTTTGAAATCAGTTAATGTAACCTCGGACTTTAAACTAACTGTGGAACAGACGATAGAAACTTATCGAAAAAATGTGATGAAAATGGTTGGTTTTGAAGAATTACCAAAAGTTGATTGGTGGAAGGCTTGGCAAAATCAGAAAGATGTGATTCAAACTAAAATCCATGCTTTGAACGTGACAGAAGTTTCAAAAGCTGATTTAGAATTATTGAATCGGCTTCATTTTCTTGGTGGTCAAACATATGACAAAGAAAGTGAGTTGATTGCACTTGAAAATTCGATTGAGAATGTAGATGAAACAATTATTGAAGTTGTCGATGGGAATGCTTTGAAATTGACTAATGGTCAGGAAACAAGTTATGTAGCGACAATTCCTGTTGTTTCATATCCAAAAAATGTATCTTATCTTCATCTACAAGAAGAACTCCAAAATCTTGAATTTCCTGTTGATAGTATGTATAAAATCCGTTTTTCAACTCAAAAAGGTTTTTTCTCACTTTTATCCAGGGCAAGAAACAAGCGTAAGAATCTTGGTAATACGGTAAATGAAACAGCAGAAAATGATGATGTTCAAAAAATTGAAGTTTTGGAAAGCCATCAGTTGTTAGAAGATTTTCAGGAGAAACATGACAATAAAGAATTGATGATTACCTATCTTCATACCTTAACCATTACAGCAGACAGTTTGGAAGAATTGAATCTTAAGTTTGATATTCTATTTGCACGATTGAAAGAATTGGAAGTAGAAGTTGTCAAGGCTGTTGCAGATCGAGTATATCTATTCTATAAGAGTAGATTGACAGAAATTCTTGATAATAAAAAGGAGTCATTTCTTCAATATGGAAGTCTACGTGGACTTTGTGAGAATCTAATGTTTACGACTAAGAAGGTTGGAACAGAAATTGGATTTCCTATTGGTCGTGTTGATAATGAGATTTCTTCATGGTATGGAGATTTTCAAAAAGCTCTTGATTCAAGTACAAACATTGTATTTTCAAATTTATTACAAGCGAATAAAGTTGGAGTGAAGGGTAAGGAAACAAGCAATCCTCATATAGCTATAACTGGTTCAACTGGAAATGGTAAGTCATTCTTAACTAAGTTATTATTTACCTATCATTCTTTATTGAAAACAAAAGTATTGTATATTGATCCAAAAGCAGAAATGAAAAAACAATATTTAACTGTGTTATCTGAATTGGAAGAAAATGATGAATTTTATGAACTTCAAGAATATATCAAGTCAATCAATTTTGTGACCTTGGATATGAAAGATAAGAATAATAGAGGTGTTCTTGATCCATTCTCATTCTTACAAGATGAAGCTGAACTAACAGAGTTAGCAACTGTGCTTGTAGGTTCTGTATTGGATAAAGATACCTATATCAAGGTTCAACCACATTTGTTAGATTCGATTGACAAAGTGATTGAACGAAGGAAAGCTGGTGAGAAAGTCGGTATGTTACAAGTCTTTGATGAATTAGAGAAAAATTCAAAGGAAGATGTTGAAACTGCTGGATATTTCTTAAAAAGAATTTCAAGAAATTCTTTATTGTCACTTTGTTTTTCTGATGGAAGCCAAAATGTTCTGAATGTTGATAACAAAATTACAATCATTGAAATTGCAAACTTGGATATGCCTCAGAGTACGGATAAAGATGAAATGACTGAAACACAATTACGTAGTTTGACAGTTATGTATTCTTTGGCCTATTTCTGTGCGATTTTTGGTGAACGTGAGAAAGATAAGGAAACAATATTAGTCTTTGATGAAGCATGGCAGGTTATGTTAACTTCTGTTGGAAGGCAAGTAGTGAATCGTATTAAGCGTACGGGTCGATCATTTAATAATTTCTTATTGCTGGTTACTCAGTCTGTAAAAGACTTGAAAACAAGTGAAGATGGAACTGGATTTGGTACGGTATTTGCTTTCCCTGAAAATTCAGAAACAGAAGCTATTTTGAAACATTTGCGTGTAGAAGATAACGATTCTTCACGTTCTTGGCTTGAAAATCAAACAATGGGTCAATGTATCTATTATGATACGTTTGGAAGAAAAGAGCGTATTACAGTAGATGGTACACTTTATCCTATTTTAATGAAATTATTTGAAACAGTAGAAACAGAATTAGTTGCTGTATAGGGGGAGGAATATGAGAAAAAATATTTTACTAGTGTTTATTTGTTCTTTCTTTCTTCTTCCTGCTTTTGTAAAAGCTGATTCTGTTAAAGATATTCTTCCAAAAAATAACTTTGATATTATTGAATTTGATAGGAACACGAATAAGCCTAAACTGGTTGATCCTTCTGATAATGCTAAAAAAATATTAGACAAGGTTAAGAAAGAAGCAGAAGAAAAAGAGAATCAAAAGAAAAAGGAAGCAGAAAATAGCAAACTGACTTATGAGAATTATAAGTCTAAGATGTCTGATTTAACAAGTAAAGTTTACTTTGATAAAAAGTTTTTTGGATTTGATTCCAATGTTAATTATTTCTTTAATTCTATGGTTCAGTCTGTTTTTTGGCTTGGAAAACTTGTTTTCTATGTAGTTGCACAAGTTTATATTGCTGTTGAAGGAATGAGTGATGTTAGTGGATTGTTGAATGAAACTGTAAATAATTCTAGTAAAGTATTTTCTTCTTTGTTTAGTAGAGAAATTATTTATTTGGTTGGTGCAAGTATGGCAGTTTATTTACTGTATTTGTTTGCGACTGGAAAAGGTAGTTTCTTCAAAACATTGATAAAAATGTTATTGATTTATACTTGTATTGGAGTTTATTTCATTCAACTTAATGTAAATGGTCAAAATAAGTATTTGATAACTCATGTCTATGATAGTTTTAGAACAACAACAATTACTTTGAATGGGGAAATTACAAAAACTTTAACTGGTGAAAGTAAAAATGGAGTAGAAACATATTTTTCTGAAACTTTGTTGAAGGGATATAAGTATATGAACTCTCCTGTAAAAGAAGATGGTTCATTTCTTCTTTCTGAAAAAGAATTTGAAGATTTAGCTGCTTATAAGCAAGGTGATGGAGATCATTTAGTTGGCGATAAAAAAGTCAAGGATCTTGCAAAAGATAAAGACCCTGAAAACAAGATGTTAAAAAATGAGTGGGGCTTAAAATTTATGTATGCCTTTGCTTCTGATGCCGATATTATTGTGATGGGAACGATTTATTTATTGCTAGGGTTGTCACGATTCTTCTTTTTAATCGTTTTTATCTTTTTAATCCTATTGTTACCATTTATCCTTCTTCTAAGTCTGTTTCCTAAGATGGAGCATTTATTGATTGGATTCAATAAAAAAGGAATTTCAATGCTTGCTTTATCATCAATTATGCTTTTAGCAACTAGTATATTTTCATTCTTTTACAATACCTTAACTGAATTCATCTCTACTGCTGTAGGTGGTGATTTACTAGTTACAGTCTTTTTAAAAGGTGTATTATTGTTTCTAATGTGGAAGTATAGACATTCGCTTTTATCAGCATTTTCAAGAGTAACCAATAGTCCTGTTGGTAAGATTGGTCGAGAAATAAGCAATTCTCAGTCTGTTCAAAAACTGAAAGAAAGATTGTCAAAAACAGGTACGACTGGTTTGAAAGTAGGTGGAAACGGACTCAAAGTAGGTGGACAGTTTGCTAAAGGTGGATTGAAGATGGGTAAAGATAAGTTGAGTGAAAATCTTAAAACTTTACGTAAGAACAGTCCATTGGTAGATAAGGTTGCTGAAAAAGGTGATGTGATTAAGAATAGAATGAATTCGATTAAGGAACATAAAAATAGTTCAGTCAATGCCTTGAAAGAAAAAGGAAATAAGGCTTTAGCTAAACTCTATGGAGTGAGAGCTAATGCTTTTAAAGAGGGAAGTGCTGATAGAAATTTGTTGAAAGGAAAGAAGAAATTAAGAGATAAAGAAGCTAAAAAATATGCTGGTCAGAAACAGGCTTCTCGTGAATCAATTCAACGGCTGAAGGAAGAACGGTTGAAGAAAGGTCAGAAGCCATTTAAAGAGAATAAGGAAGGCTCAGTGAAACATAAAATGCAGACTCCAAAAACGGTCAATCCAAAAGATGTAGGACGAAGAAAAACAGTTGTAAAAAATCCTAAAAATGAAGAAATAGCTTCTAAAGAAATTTTAAGTAAGAAAACCAAAATATTGAAAACTAAAAAAAGAAAAAGGTTGAAATTTAATGGGTAACAAAACAGCGAAACGCTTTGGATTCTTTTTCGCAAGTCTTATACCTACGTTTTTAGTGATTCTCTTAATTCTTCTAAGCGTTATCGGAGTTGTTTCTGCTGGTGGCTCATCTAATTCTACAACTGGAAAGAGAACTCGATTAACAGCGCAAGAAGTTGCTCAAAAAGCCAATATATCTGTCGAACGTGCAGAAGATGTCATTAAGATTCTAAACTGGCAACTCTCTAAAGAGAAATTCACTTTAGAGGGTGCTAGTGGTTCACTTGCCAATGCTGAAAGAGAAAGTGATTTTGATCCTAAACTAACGAATCCATCAGGTGGAGTTGCTGGCTATTTTCAATGGTCAGGTTGGGATAATACTATCAATGGTGATAGATGGAGAAATGCTAGTTCTCGTACTTTAGATAGTACGGTGGAACTGGAATTGATGTCTTATGAGTTGAATCATGGCTATAAAAAAGTCAAAGACTATATGCAGAAGGCGACTGATCCTTTTGAAAGTGCAAAATATTGGTCTGAACATTATGAAGGTGTCTCACTTTCAGACGGTCAGACAAAATTAGGGAAGCTGGAAAAGGATAGTAAGAAGTGGTATGAAGTCTTTAAAGGTACGATTGAATCTGATGGTTCTTCAGGTGGGAACGCAATAGCTGGTAGTGCTGATGTGCCATTTGGTCAAGTTTCAACTGATTTACCTAGTGGATATTCGATTGATAAGGAAATTACAAAAGAAGGCTATATTACTCAGTCTTATCCTTATGGTCAATGTACTTGGTATGTATTCAATAGAGCAAAAGAATTTGGAATACATTTTGATCCATACATGGGGAATGGTCGAGACTGGGCGCATAAGTCAGGATATGAAGTGACGAATACTCCTACAAAACATTCTGCTCTTAGCTTTCAAGGGGGGCAAGCAGGTAGTCATAGCTTTTATGGACATGTAGCCTTTGTCGAAGATGTGAGGGATGATGGTTCAATTTTGATTTCTGAATGTAATGTAATTAAACCAATGCAAGAAACAGGAATTACTGATTATCGTGTATTTACTGCTGAACAAGCAAAGAATTTTTATTATGTAATTGGAAAATAAAGAAAAAAGAGGAAAAAAATATGAATAAAAAAATTGTAACACTAGTTTGTGTAACTGTATTAAGCGGCTTTGTAGCTGGTGTAAATGCTGATGAATTAACTTTGGGTGGAAGTGTAGCTTCTAAACAAGATACTGCTGGTTTAGTTGTGGCAGAACAGCCAAAAGAAGAACAGCCTGCTGTTGTCCCTGCTATTCAAACTGAAGGTGAGAATCTTGATTTAGGTAATAAAACAGAAAAAGAGCCTTCAAAAGATAATACAGGAGTTGTGGTAGAGCCTACAACTCCATCTGAAAAGCCGAAGGAGGAAAAACCAAAAGAAGATAAACCTTCTGAAAATCTTGGAAAAGATTCTGAGAAACAGCAGGAAAAGGATAATACAGGAGTTGTTGTAGAACCTAAAACTCCATCAGAACAGCCGAAGGAAGAAAAACCGAAGGAAGAAAAATCGAAAGAAGAAACGCCAAAAGAAGATAAGAAGCCTACTGTAGAAGATACTCCTGAAATTAAGGAAGCAAAACAAAAAGCAGAAGATAATGTAGGTGTGAAAGAATCTGATGAACCTAAACCATTGAATGTCACTAAAGAAGAAATCAAAGAACAGCCTATTGAAACGAATACAGGTCATACAGTTGTATCTACCAATCAAGGAAAAGTTGTAGTTGAAACAAGCGAAGGTGATTATGCTGAAAAAGAGCCTTATGAAATTGGTGCTGTGAAGCAGTCTGACGGTACAATCGCTTTGAAAGATAAAGATGGAGAATTGAAAGTTCTTCCGAATACAGGTTCAGCTAGTACAATTTTCACGACTATTTGGGGATTTGTAGGATTGATTGCGACTGTTTGGGGTAAACGTAAATTGAATTAAGGGAGACAGAATGAAAGAGTTGTTTAGAATTTTGAGGGAATCTGATAAATTGGGATATAAATTATCTGCGATTTGTGGAGTAAATTGGCTGCTAGGTCAGTTGTTTAAATGGCAATCTTTAGTGTTTGAAATGATAGCGTGTGCCGTTCTGATTAAGAAAATATCAGCAATACTTGAAATTAGTTCAAATTATTTAGGATTTTTAATGGTTATTTTTATCTTAGCTGTTTCCTTTTCAAAATTGCGTTTTGGTTTTGAGAGATTCATTTATTCATTTTCTGAAGGTATTGTGTTAGTCTTGATTTTTTCAATCGTAGTGGATTTTCCATTTCAAGAGAATGAATCTTCATTATGGATTTTAATAGCTCTTATTAGCATTGGTATTTGTCAGTTTATGAAGTGGTTTCAAGCAAAACTTTTTCAGCGTTATCTATTCAAAAATATCTTAAACAAGGCCTACCTTGGAATTCGAAAATTAAAAGATGAGTTACCTCCTAAAATCAATCTTTTTACGGAAGCAGGTCAAAGTGATGCAAATCATCGAATGGTTATGATTAATAAAGATGCAATAAAAGAGACTTATCAAGGAATTGTAGAGTTAAGTTTTTTGAATGTTGAAAGATTTACTGGTATTGCTTATTCTAGAGAAGCATGGAATGGTGTTGAAGCTCCTTTGAAAAAAAGATTTTCTGATGTAGATGAAATGTATCATTTAGTGTTTAGAGTATATCCTTTTGGAAAAAGAATAAATTTATCTTTCAATTTGATTCGATTAGATTTAAGTCGAAGAAAGTCTTTTACAGTGGAAGGTGTAAAAGTAAGATTAGTAAATGAATAAGGCAGAGTAAAATCTGCCTTTTTTTCTTTTTTAGAAATATGATAAGATAGAAAGGAGAAAAAATGATTGAGGAGTATTCAATTATGGATTGGATAACATTTAGTGGAATTGTTGCAACGATAGCTTCATTAGTAGGTATTGCTATTAAATTAGCTAGAGATAATAGTGGCCTTAAAGCTGAAATGAAGGCATTGTCAAAAGAGCGTGAAATGGAACATGATAGTTTGTCTAGTGAGCATAGAGGCTTGTCTAAAGAACATGATGCCTTGTCTAAAGAGCATGCTTCTATTAAAAAAGATACAGAATATATTTCAGATGAAATGAAACAAGAGAAAATGGCTAGAGAAATTTTGTATCAAAATACTACAAAAGCTAGAGAAATTTTAGATACAATGGATTTGATGAAAGAAGTTGTACTTCAAAATTCAAAATTAACTCAAGAAGTAACAAGATTGAAAGTAGAAAACTTTGATTTATCTAGTAGTAATTCTCAGTTAGATAGTCAACTATGTAAAGTGTATCCACTTTTAAGAAAGATACATGGTCAGTTAGCTTCTCTTGAAGATTATTGCAGTACAGAAGAAGCACAAACACTTTTGAAACGTGTTGAAAGTCAATTATCTGAATTGACAAAGTAGTGTAAGTGACAATTTTAGAAAAAGTGATATAATAAAAGAAAGTGAAAGGAGAAGGAATCATGATTAAAGAGTTTGGTGTGACAAATTTGGAAGTAACCAAAGAAGATATTTCCAAAAATCCTAACAATCCAATTCTGCGTATGTATGATGATGAAGAATTGATTGGTACATTTAGTATTCTTACTGGTGAAGTCTTAGAGGATTTTGACTTGGCAGATTATGATGTTCGATTTGCACAAAAACAAATTGAATTGAATCGTGATAACTACCTTGAAACGTGGAAGGACTACGTGGGGTTATTACATGCCTAAGTACTCTTTCTTAAAGTATGGTATTGAGATTCGTCCGAACGAACACAACCATAAAGGTCAGATGGCTCATATTCATATTTATATTCATGGCGAGGAAGTTGGATCAATGTTTTTAAATGGTGAACTTCGTGATGGAAAGTTAAAGTCAAAAGATATGAAAATAGTAAGACAATATGTTTTAGAAAATGCAGATGAACTTCAGGCATTATGGAATGAATACCAAAATAGTGCATATTAAGAATAATAGTAAAAAAGAGCAAGTCACAAATGGCTTGTTTTATTTTTTGTGGTATAATACATTAAGAGAATAGTAGGAGAAGATGATGGTACAACAATCTTTTAAAACAAGGATAAAAGATTTTATAGTAAAAACTGAAGATGAACGAGAACAGTTGTATTATTCTAGTAGTGTTGAAGCATATTTATTGCTAACAGATGAAGAATTTCAGTCAAAAAAGATAATGGTTGAAACACAATTAGCTGTTGAAAAGGTAAAATTTACACTTTTTATTACAATTATTTTAATTACGTTTCTGACAGGTTTTACAGAAAAGATGTTTGCTTTTTTGAAGTTGATCAGTTCTAATATGATGTCAGCTTCTATTGAAAATAATGTGGTTTATGATGGAATTTTTTGGTTGTCAATTCTTTTATATTTTATTGTATTGTTGGTGTTATTATTTATAATTTTAATTTCTTTAAAAAAATATGCTAATTTAGTAAGGGAAGAAAAGATAATCAATCAAGTTAGTGGTATGAGAGAGAATAGAGGAGAATAGAAATTGATTGAAAGATTATGGTATCAAGTTCCAGCTCAAATTTTATCTTTTATAATGTATATAGTATCTGTTATTATTTATTTAGTAAAACTAGATGGACTGAATAAGTTATTGTTGATGAAATATCCATCAAATTCTCCGTTTAAGATAATGGGACATAATAATAATCAGCCATTGTTGTATATTATAGGAGCAATCATTTTTTATATAGTTGGGATATTATTGATAGTATATTTTTCAAAAAGTATGTCAAGAGTGTCTATTGAAGGAACTATTTTTTTAATCATTTCAGTTATTTTAATAATAGTTAGTTTGATTTTAATATTTTTCTTTATTAACAATCCAATATTAAGAGCATTTTTGGTGGTTATTGGATTGAGTAGTATTTTTATGGGGGCTATTAGTCAGTCTTAAAAATAAAAAAAGTACAAGTCAGAAATGGCTTGTTTTTTTTGTTGTTTTTTATAGAGAATAGTGAACATAAAGAAACCTGGATATGGCTTAAAATTCGGATTTTAGGTCAAAAAGTTCCACAAGGTATTCAAAGATTGTTTGGAAATAGGAGAATAAAAATGGAAAAATTATATAATAATTATCCTGATATTTGTGTGTCAAAGAAGGATTTAAAAGCAAATTATTTTCCTTCGATTAGTATTAAAACAATTGAAAGGAGATTAGACGAAAGTCAAAAGACGAAAGAATTTAAAGATATATCTTTTAGAACAGGACAAAAAGTATTGATTAACGTGAGAGGATTTTATTTATTTCTTCTGCATAGAGAGAGAGTTAGATATATTTGATTGGAAAAAAATGATATACTATAGTTATTGACTAGAGATATACTCATTTTTAAAAGGAGTATAAAATGTTTTTTAGAGAATTGGAGAATGGAAAATATAGATATTATGAAAAATATTTTGATTTAGAAGGGAATAAGTGGAAGCAAGTTTCTATAACTTTAACTTCTAAGACAAGGCAAGCTCAGAAACAGGCAAGACTATTGTTGGATGAGAAAATAGAAAAAAAGAGGGAGAAAATAGAAAAGCAGAAGGAAGTAGTTAGAGATATTACAGTTAAACAAGCCTATGAAGAATATTTGAAAATTCGTGAAACAGAATTGAAAAAGAGTACGTTTAAGTCACAAAAATATACAATAATTGGGGAAATTCGGAAGTTGGAAAATTATTTGTTATTAGATGTGACAAGTCGAATTGTTCAAAATATACTATTGGAATTGTCCTGCTCGTCAGATCATAGACAAAATAAAAAAGTATTATTAAACTCATTTTTTAAGTATTGTTTGAAAGTTGGTTATATAATAGAAAATCCTGTTGAAAAGGTAGTTTTACCAAAAAGAAAAAAGAACCTGAAAGAAATTAGAAAAAAACAAAATAAATATTTAACAAGAAATGAAATGTTTCAGTATCTGAATTTTTTAGATAAGGAAGAAAAGAACTATAAAAGTCGTTTAATTGTTGAATTTATGTATTTAACAGGTTTAAGATTTGGAGAAGTTTTAGCTTTGACGAAAGATAATATTGATTTTGAAAACAAAACATTAGAAGTTAAATATACCCTTCATACAAATGGAAGTAAGTCGGAAGTATTTTTGGATAGTCCGAAAAGTTTGGCTTCATATAGAGTGATCGGTATTAGTGGTAGAGTGATAGAAATTGTAAATGAGTATCTTCTTTTAGAGGAAGAAGGTGATTATATATTTACAAATAATGGTTCCCCCTTAATGATAACTAGTTTCAATAATTTTTTGAAAAATAGTTTTAGGAAAAGTGAGATTAAGAAAGATGATTTTGTATTGACTACTCATGTTTTTAGGCATTCGCATATAAGTTTACTTGCAGAATTGGAAGTACCTATAAAAGCGATAATGGATCGTGTAGGTCATACGAATGAAAAAATGACTTTAAGTGTTTATACTCATGTTACTGAGAAGATGAAGTCGAATATAACTGAAAAATTAGATAAATTAGTTTTGGAAAATGACTAACCAAAAAGTAACCAAAAGATGTCCAAAGTAGTCTAAGATTGTCTATACTTTGAGAGTATTTTAGTTAGAAAAAGTGGCTTGTTGTCTATAATTGTCTACATTAGCCTAGCTTTTATCAATGGAAAATGTTATAATAGACTGTATTTAAAAAATTTTAAGGAGAAATGACAGAATGTCTGTATCATTTGAAAATAAAGAAACAAACCGTGGTGTCTTGACTTTCACTATCTCTCAAGACCAAATCAAACCAGAATTGGACCGTGTCTTCAACTCAGTGAAGAAATCTCTTAATGTTCCAGGTTTCCGTAAAGGTCACCTTCCACGCCCTATCTTCGACAAAAAATTTGGTGAAGAGTCACTTTACCAAGACGTTATGAACGCTCTTTTGCCAAATGCTTATGAAGCAGCTGTAAAAGAAGCTGGTCTTGAAGTGGTTGCTCAACCAAAAATTGACGTAACTTCAATGGAAAAAGGTCAAGACTGGGTTATCACTGCTGAAGTCGTTACAAAACCTGAAGTAAAATTGGGTGACTACAAAAACCTTGAAGTATCAGTTGATGTAGAAAAAGAAGTAACTGACGCTGACGTTGAAGAGCGTATCGAACGCGAACGCAACAACTTGGCTGAATTGGTTATCAAGGAAGCTGCTGCTGAAAACGGCGACACTGTTGTCATCGACTTCGTTGGTTCTATCGACGGTGTTGAATTTGATGGCGGAAAAGGTGAAAACTTCTCACTTGGACTTGGTTCAGGTCAATTCATCCCTGGTTTCGAAGACCAATTGGTAGGTCACTCAGCTGGCGAAACTGTTGATGTTATCGTAACATTCCCAGAAGACTACCAAGCAGAAGACCTTGCAGGTAAAGAAGCTAAATTCGTAACAACTATCCACGAAGTAAAAGCTAAAGAAGTTCCAGCTCTTGACGATGAACTTGCAAAAGACATCGACGAAGAAGTTGAAACACTTGCTGAATTGAAAGAAAAATACCGCAAGGAATTGGCTGAAGCTAAAGAAGAAGCTTACAAAGATGCAGTTGAAGGAGCAGCAATCGATAAAGCTGTAGAAAACGCTGAAATCGTAGAACTTCCAGAAGAAATGATTCACGAAGAAGTTCACCGCTCAGTAAACGAATTCCTTGGAAACTTGCAACGTCAAGGTATCAACCCTGACATGTACTTCCAAATCACTGGAACTACTCAAGAAGACCTTCACAAACAATACGAAGGAGAAGCTGAGTCACGTACGAAGACTAACCTTGTTATCGAAGCAGTTGCCAAAGCTGAAGAATTTGATGCTTCAGAAGAAGAAATCCAAAAAGAAATCGAGCAATTGGCTACAGATTACAACATGGAAGTTGCACAAGTACAAAGCTTGCTTTCAGCGGACATGTTGAAACACGATATCACAATCAAAAAAGCTGTTGAATTGATTACAAGCACAGCAACAGTTAAATAATCTTAATAAACAAAAATCCCACCTGAATTGGTGGGTTTTATTTTGCACTATTTTTCAAAAATCTCTTTGAGGTCTGCGTCTGTAATCCCAATCATGGCAGGGATGCTGTCCCAGTTTTCTTCTGTTAGGATGTAGGATTGTTCAGAGGCGCTTGATGTAGCTGTTTCAGAGACAGCTGGTTGCTTTTCTTCAACAGTTTCCAATAAATCACTGAAGCGTTCAATCAGATAGGTTTTTCGGGCAGTTCCGATATGCTGGGTAGCATAGTCGAAAGCCTGTAATTCGCCTAGTAAGATAAGCTTGCTTTTGGCGCGAGTAATGGCTGTGTAGATGAGATTGCGCTCCAGCATACGCCTGCTAGCACTGGTGATAGGTAGGATGACAACAGGGAACTCACTTCCCTGGGATTTATGGATACTCATGGCATAGGCCAAGCGAATCTTGTACCATTCGTTACGTGGGTAAGAGACTTCATTGCCATCAAAATCAATGACAATCTCGTCTTGTTTCGACTCGGTGTATTTACCAGGAATCAGGTCTGTGATAGCTCCTAAATCACCATTAAAGACATTGATTTCAGCATCGTTGACCAGGTGAATGACCTTGTCGCCCTTACGATAGTGGCACTGGGGAGCTTCAAAACTAAGTTGGTCTTTTTGTGGTGGATTGAGCAGGTCTTGCATGAGCTGATTGATAGCATCAATTCCTGCCGTCCCTCGGTACATGGGAGCCAGAACTTGGATATCACGGGCAGGAATACCATTTCTGAGGGCGGCTCCTAAGATTTTCTCAATCGTAGCTGGAATATGTCCGCTAGCAATTTCAAAGTAGGAACGGTCTGCTTTTTTCTGGGTAAAGTCAGCTGGCAAGATGCCCTGTCGAATCTGACTAGCTAGGGTGACGATGGTTGATTCTTCGCTTTGTCGATAAATTTTTTCCAAGCGAGTTTGAGGAATCAAGGGAATATGGAGTAGATCCGCTAGAACCTGTCCAGGACTGACAGAAGGCAACTGGTCGCTGTCTCCCACGATGAGGATCTTACTGTTAGAAGAGATGTTGGAGAAGAGTTGGTTGGCCAGCCAAGTATCCACCATGGAGAATTCATCCACGATGATAAAGTCAGCATCCAGATAATCTTCCAGATGGCTGGTATCATCGTCTCCTGTCATTCCCAAGTGGCGATGTATGGTCGCGCTCGGCAAGCCTGTCAATTCATTCATGCGTCGAGCGGCTCGACCAGTTGGAGCAGCAAGAAGAATAGGCAGATTGCTTTTTTTCCTGAGATCAAGTCCTTCTAAAAGGGCGTAAACAGCGATAATCCCATTGATAACAGTTGTCTTACCAGTACCAGGCCCACCTGTCAGGATAAAGACCTTGTTCTGGATAGCGTCGCAGATAGCCTGTTTTTGAATGCTATCATACTCAATCCCCAGCTCATCCTCGACAGTAGTGATATGTTTTTGAATGGTTTCTAAATCATGACTCTTCTGTTTTCCTTTTTCAAGGATGCGAACCAAGTGACTGCGTATACCTTCCTCAGCGAAAAAGAGGCTGTTGTCAAAAATCTTGGTATCAATCTGCTGAACCTTGTCTTCTTCAATCAGGTTGGAGAGTTCTTGGGCAACTTGGCTGGGATCCAGTTCCACGGGGCGAGAAGATTCAAGGAGAGTAAGGGTTTGTTCCAGCAAATCCCGTGCTTCAACATAGGTGTCCCCTGTTTCCATACAGGCCTGAAAAAGACTATGAACTAGACCGGCACGAAAGCGCTCAGGAGCCTGACTTTCAATACCTAGTTCCTCTGCTAGTTGGTCAGCAATAGTAAAGCCTAAACCCTTGATATCCTCAACCAGCTGATAGGGATAATTTTCAACCACATCAAGGGTTTCCTCCTTGTAAAAGTCTTGAATCTGGAAGGCTAGTTTATTGGGAATGCCGTAGTTGGCTAGTTTGGCCAAAATCATCTCCGTTCCGTAGTTGAGACGAAGAGTGGAGACGAAAGCCTCGCGATTTTTAGCAGAGAGACCTGCGATGCCTTCTAGCTTTTCTGGGTGTTGCAAAATTTCGTCAATGGTATTGTCGCCATAGGTGTCCACGATTTTCTGAGCTGTCTTGAGCCCAATCCCCTTGAAATGGCTACTTGAAAAATACTTAACTAGTCCCTTGCTAGTTGGTTTTGCACGTTCATACCGGCTGATTTGCAGTTGCTCCCCATACTTAGAGTGCTGGACAATTTGTCCCCAAAAAGTATAGTCTTCTCCCTCAATCACGTCAGCCATGGTACCGGTGACAATAATTTCAAAATCATCAAAATCTTCTGCGTCCGTATCTTCGATTTCTAGGAGGAGGATGCGATAAAAATTGCTGGGATTTTCAAAAATAATCCGTTCAATGGTTCCTGAAAAATAAACTTCCATAAAATTCCTTTGCATGAATAGGTGAGAGTTTTATTATAGTCAATAAATAATCACTTCTCACGATAGAAGAAGAGGCTGAGATTCTTGATTCTCGGCCTCTTAGGTTTCTTAAAATGTTCCGATGCGGGTAATTGGCCAGAAGCGGAATTTAGCTTCCCCTGTGATATCTTTTGCTTTGAAGGTACCAACATGGCGGCTGTCGCTAGAGACTAGACGATCGTCACCAAGGAGCAGGTACTCACCTTGAGGGACAGTAAAGCTAAAGTTGGTGTTGTAATTGACATCAACTGTGAAGGCTTGGGCTTTTTCAGCAATACTTCTAAAGAAAGTGCCTTTATTTCCTTCAAATCCCTTGCCTGAGTAGGTGCTTTGGAGTTTGTCCTCCTTGAAACGTTTGATATAGTCAGCTAGGTAAGGCTCGTCCGTCTCTTTGTCATTGATGTAAAGTTTATCGTTTTCGTAACGGATGGTGTCGCCAGGCATTCCGATGACACGTTTGACAATGTCCTTATTGCCATCTTCCTCATGGGCTACCACGATATCAAAACGGTCAATAGGGAGGTGTTTGACAACAAAGAGGATTTCACCGTCCGCTAGGGTAGGATCCATGGAATGCCCTTCTACGCGAACATTGCTCCAAAAAAAGATACGACTTAAAGCTAGTAATGACAGAATTAGGAGGAACAATCCCCACTCTTTTAAGAAATTTTTAAATGAATTCATAACTTACCTTTCTAAGCGTTTTTTCGCTTTTTCAGTATTTTTAAAGTGCAGTTTGGCGCAGAAATTGAGTCCTTGCATACCATAGGCTTGCAAAATCTGGCTAGCTACCTTATCAGAAGCTGTTCCAGCTCCACTTGGAAGTTGATAGCCCAGTTCTCGTCCTAGATTTTCAAGATTTTCCAGGAAGAGATCACGCGCAATGATAGAAGAAACTGCGACAGCCAAGTATTTGCCCTCAGCCTTTTCTTCTAAGCTGATAGGATTGCTGAAACGATTGGCCTCTTGTGCCAAGTACTTGTCATAATTTTTGGCACTGGTAAAGGCATCAATCACAATTTTCTCAGGCTGAACACCTTTTTGAAGGAGGAGATAGATAGCCTGATTATGGAGGGCAACCTTAACCGAAACAGCGTTGTAGCGGTCTCCAATGACCTCATTGTACTTGCTTGGCGAGAGAAGCAGTGCCTGGTGCTGGATTTTTTCTTTGAGGATAGGGGCAATCTGACGGATCTTTTGGTCTGTCAGAGTCTTAGAATCCCCCACACCGAGTTTTCGCAAGAAGGCATGCTGGTCAGGTGTGACAAAGGAAGCCACAACTGCAAGCCCACCAAAGTAGGAACCATTTCCCACCTCATCTGTCCCAATTAAAGGGAAATTTTGTCCCCTGTTTTCCTCTACAACTTGATAGCCAAAGAAACTAGCGTATTTCTCAGCCCCTTCACCCTGAAGAAAGACCTTTCCAGAAGTATAGATAGAAACGGTTGCTTGAGGTAGTCGCAAAAAGTAGCGAATATAGGGGTTCTTGCTGGGAGCTAGACTAGTTTGATAGTGTTCAAGAAAAGCCTGAATCTCCTTTTCACTTGGTGTGAGTGTTATACTTGCCATAGTTTCTATTGTACCATAAAAGCAGGCAAATTTGTAAAAACTGACAAAATTAGCGAATTTTGGTATAATATCGTGAGGTGAATTTTATGGCAAATCTAAATCGATTCAAATTTACATTCGGGAAAAAATCATTAACCTTGACAAGCGAGCATGATAACCTTTTTATGGAGGAAATCGCCAAGGTTGCGACAGAAAAATACCAAGCAATTAAAGAACAAATGCCTAGTGCAGACGATGAAACAATCGCTCTTTTGTTGGCAGTTAACTGTTTGTCAACTCAGCTCAGCCGTGAGATTGAATTTGATGATAAGGAGCAAGAATTAGAAGAACTCCGTCACAAGCTTGTGACTTGCAAGCAAGAACAGAGCAAGATTGAGGATTCCTTATGATTTCACTCCTTCTTCTATTGGTCTTGGCTTGGGGATTTTATATCGGCTATCGGAGAGGTCTGCTCTTACAGGTTTATTACCTGATTTCAGCCATGGCATCGGCTTTTGTGGCTGGCCAGTTTTATAAGGGACTTGGAGAGCAATTCCATTTATTGCTCCCTTATGCAAATCCGCAGGAAGGTCAGGGAACTTTCTTTTTCCCATCGGATCAACTCTTTCAGTTGGATAAGGTCTTTTACGCAGGGATCGGCTACTTGCTTGTATTTGGGATAGTCTATAGCATCGGTCGTTTGCTTGGTCTCCTCTTACACTTACTTCCTAGTAAAAAACTGGGTGGTAAGTTGTTCCAAGTTTCAGCAGGTATCTTGTCCATGTTGGTGACCTTATTTGTCTTGCAAATGTCTTTGACAATCTTAGCGACCATTCCCATGGCAGCTATACAAAATCCTCTTGAAAAGAGTATCGTCGCAAAACACATCATCCAGAGCATACCGGTAACAACCAGTTGGCTCAAACAAATCTGGGTGACAAATTTAATCGGATAAAAAGGGCAGGAATTTTCCTAGCCCTTTGTTTACAGATTTGACTGAATGTAAAAAGTTACTACACCTAGACATTCAAAAACAAGGAAATAAAGATGAACAAGAAAATATTAGAAACGTTAGAGTTCAATAAGGTCAAGGCCTTGTTTGAACCTCATTTGTTGACAGAGCAAGGCTTGGAGCAACTAAGACAGCTGGCTCCGACTGCCAAAGCTGATAAAATCAAACAGGCTTTTGCTGAGATGAAGGAAATGGAGGCTCTCTTTGTAGAGCAACCGCATTTTACCATTCTTACAACCAAGGAAATCGCAGGAGTCTGCAAGCGTTTGGAGATGGGTGCAGACCTCAATATCGAGGAGTTCCTCCTCTTGAAACGCGTACTTCTTGCCAGCCGAGAACTGCAAAGTTTTTATGCCAATCTGGAAAATGTTAGCTTGACAGAATTAGCCCTCTGGTTTGAGAAATTACATGATTTTCCGCAATTACAAGGAAATCTCCAAGCCTTTAATGATGCAGGTTTCATTGAAAATTTTGCCAGTGAAGAATTGGCGCGAATCCGTAGAAAAATCCATGATAGCGAGAGTCAGGTACGCGATGTCTTACAGGACTTGCTCAAGCAAAAAGCGCAGATGTTGACAGAAGGAATCGTTGCCAGCAGAAATGGCCGTCAGGTTTTACCAGTCAAAAACACCTACCGCAATAAGATTGCTGGTGTCGTTCATGATATTTCTGCTAGTGGAAATACAGTCTATATCGAACCCCGTGAGGTGGTCAAACTGAGCGAAGAAATTGCCAGTTTACGAGCAGATGAGCGCTATGAAATGCTTCGCATTCTCCAAGAAATTTCTGAGCGTGTTCGCCCTCATGCGGCTGAGATTGCTAATGACGCTTGGATTATCGGCCATCTGGACTTGATTCGTGCTAAGGTCCGCTTTATCCAAGAAAGACAAGCAGTCGTACCTCAGTTATCAGAAAATCAAGAGATTCAACTGCTCCATGTCTGCCATCCTTTGGTCAAAAATGCCGTCGCAAATGATGTCCATTTTGGCCAAGATTTAACAGCGATTGTCATTACAGGTCCCAATACAGGTGGTAAGACCATCATGCTCAAGACTCTGGGCTTGACACAGGTGATGGCCCAGTCCGGTTTGCCGATTTTAGCAGATAAGGGAAGTCGTGTTGGTATTTTTGAAGAAATCTTTGCTGATATTGGCGATGAGCAATCTATTGAGCAGAGCTTGTCTACCTTCTCTAGCCACATGACCAATATCGTGGATATTCTTGGCAAAGTCAACCAACATTCACTCTTACTTTTGGATGAGTTGGGGGCTGGTACAGATCCCCAAGAGGGAGCCGCCCTTGCCATGGCTATTCTGGAGGATCTTCGCCTGCGTCAGGTCAAGACTATGGCGACGACCCACTATCCAGAACTCAAGGCCTACGGTATCGAGACAGCTTTTGTGCAAAATGCCAGCATGGAGTTTGATACTGCAACTCTACGCCCGACCTATCGCTTTATGCAGGGTGTTCCTGGTCGAAGCAATGCCTTTGAAATTGCCAAACGTCTAGGCCTATCTGAGGTTATTGTAGGGGATGCCAGCCAGCAGGTCGATCAGGATAATGATGTCAACCGGATTATTGAGCAACTAGAAGAGCAGACGCTAGAAAGCCGTAAACGCTTGGACAATATCCGTGAGGTGGAGCAAGAAAATCTCAAGATGAACCGTGCGCTTAAAAAACTTTACAACGAACTCAATCGTGAAAAGGAAACCGAACTTAATAAGGCGCGTGAACAGGCTGCTGAGATTGTGGACATGGCTCTAAGTGAGAGTGACCAGATTCTCAAAAATCTCCACAGTAAATCTCAACTCAAGCCCCATGAAATCATTGAAGCCAAGGCAAAATTGAAAAAATTGGCTCCTGAAAAAGTGGACTTGTCCAAAAACAAGGTCCTTCAAAAGGCCAAGAAAAAACGAGCTCCAAAGGTGGGAGATGATATCGTGGTTCTCAGTTATGGACAGCGTGGTACCTTGACCAGTCAACTCAAGGACGGCCGTTGGGAAGCCCAAGTCGGTTTGATTAAGATGACCTTAGAAGAGAAAGAGTTTGACCTTGTTCAAGCCCAGCAAGAAAAGCAAGTCAAGAAGAAACAAGTCAATGTTGTGAAACGAACTTCTGGCCGAGGACCTCAAGCCAGACTGGACCTTCGAGGTAAACGCTATGAAGAAGCCATGAACGAGCTAGATGCCTTTGTAGACCAAGCCCTGCTTAATAATATGGCACAAGTTGATATCATCCATGGTATCGGAACAGGTGTCATCCGTGAAGGTGTCACCAAATACCTACAAAGAAACAAGCATGTCAAGAGTTTCGGCTATGCCCCACAAAATGCTGGAGGCAGTGGTGCGACTATTGTGACCTTTAAAGGATAGAAGTATTCCGAGCTTTATACAGTAAAACTGTTGAATTAAGTTTTACTAATAAACACATTGACAAAAGCCAACATTTTTTGTAAAATAAGAATCAATTAAATACCAACACCGAATGAAGTTTAATAGAAGTGGTAAATCGTTTGATTTTCCATGACTGTAAATGGACGGAACTCTGGAGAGACCGTAAAGGCACCGAAGGGGCAAGGCAGGCAACTGCTCAAACTCTCAGGTAAAAGGACAGAGCTAGGATAGACCGCTTTTTAGCATTTATCTAAGCATTCCAGAGTACATGTATCTTGCATGTGCTCTTTCTTTTGGGGTTGAAAAGATAGGAGAAGGAAATGTTAGAATTGCTTAAATCAATTGATGCTTTTGCTTGGGGTCCACCCCTCTTGATTTTATTGGTTGGGACAGGGATTTACCTAACTGCCCGTCTAGGACTTTTGCAGATTTTGCGTCTGCCAAAGGCTTTCCAGCTTATTTTTACTAAGGACAAAGGGCATGGCGATGTATCCAGTTTTGCGGCCTTGTGTACAGCACTCGCAGCGACAGTTGGTACGGGAAATATTATCGGGGTGGCGACGGCTATCAAGGTCGGTGGCCCAGGAGCCCTCTTTTGGATGTGGATGGCTGCTTTCTTTGGAATGGCAACCAAGTATGCGGAAGGATTATTAGCCATTAAATACCGTACCAAGGACGACCATGGTGCAGTAGCGGGAGGTCCCATGCACTATATCCTTCTAGGGATGGGAGAAAAGTGGCGTCCCCTTGCTATCTTCTTTGCCCTGGCAGGTGTCTTAGTGGCTTTATTGGGGATCGGAACCTTCACCCAGGTCAACTCGATTACAGAATCTATCCAAAATACAACGACTATTTCGCCAGCTATCACGGCTCTTGTTTTGTCTGTATTTGTAGCGATTGCAGTCTTTGGTGGACTCAAGTCCATTTCAAAGGTTTCAACAACCGTTGTTCCTTTTATGGCCATCATCTATATTTTGGGAACTCTTACAGTTATTTTCTTTAATATTGGGAAAATCCCTGCTACAATCGCTTTAATCTTGACATCAGCATTTAGTCCAGTTGCTGCGGTAGGTGGATTTGCCGGTGCTAGCATTCAAATGGCTATTCAAAATGGTGTAGCGCGAGGTGTTTTCTCGAACGAATCTGGTCTGGGTTCGGCTCCCATTGCAGCTGCTGCGGCTAAGACAAATGAACCGGCAGAGCAAGGCTTGATTTCCATGACAGGAACCTTTATTGACACCCTCATTATCTGTACTCTGACTGGTTTGACCATCTTGGTGACTGGTGTTTGGAGTGGTGATTTGAATGGAGTTGCCTTGACTCAGTCAGCCTTCTCAACAGTCTTTTCACACTTTGGACCTGCCCTTTTGACCATCTTCCTTGTACTCTTTGCCTTTACAACGATTCTAGGTTGGAACTATTATGGGGAACGTTGTTTTGAGTTCCTCTTTGGGGTTCGCTTTATCTGGCTCTACCGTGTGGTCTTTGTACTCATGGTCTTGTTGGGAGGATTTATCGAGTTGGATATGGTTTGGATTATCGCAGATATTGTCAATGCCTTGATGGCTCTGCCAAACTTGATTGCCCTCTTAGTCTTGTCGCCGGTCGTTATTGCTGAAACTAAAAAGTATTTTGACAAATAATGAAATCACACAGCTCGTGTGATTTTTTGCTTTCATAAAAAATTTCTATCGATGCAATTTAAAATATATATTATACAAGGTATAGAATCTGTGATAGACTAGATTTCAACAACATGAAAAGAGGTTTTATGATGACAACATTTACAATTCATACAGTCGAATCAGCACCAGCAGAAGTGAAAGAAGTTCTTGAAACAGTACAAAAAGATAATAATGGCTATATTCCCAACCTAATCGGTCTCTTGGCCAATGCACCAACTGCTTTAGAAGCCTACAGAACTGTCGGAGCCATCAATCGTCGTAACAGCTTGACGCCTGTTGAGCGTGAAGTGGTGCAAATCACGGCAGCTGTGACAAATGGTTGCGCCTTCTGTGTCGCAGGTCACACAGCCTTTTCAATCAAACAAATCCAGATGAATGATGATCTTCTGCAAGCCCTTCGCAATCGTACTCCAATCGAAACAGATCCTAAATTAGACACTCTGGCTAAGTTTACTTTGGCAGTTATCAATACCAAGGGTCGTGTTGGAGATGAAGCCTTGGCTGAGTTTCTAGAAGCTGGCTACACTCAACAAAATGCCTTGGATGTGGTTCTTGGTGTCAGCCTAGCAAGCCTCTGTAACTATGCCAATAACCTAGCCAATACACCAATTAACCCAGAATTGCAACCTTATGCTTAATTCATATCTGAGTAAAATGAAGTCTGAAATCAACGGACTTCATTTTTTATCCCCTCATTTAAGTGCTTTTATGCTATACTGAAACTAACATGATTATTGGAGGTTAGGATGAAAAAACTCCCCTTAGTATTTTCTGGTTGTTTGCTAGGTTTGGCAGGAGCTGGAAATCTTATTTTAGATACGTTGCCAGTTCTGTCACATATACTGAGTTTATCAGGCTTGGTTTTATGGATTTACTTTCTGATTTTGCATCTCTTTAATTGGAAGGAAACCAATCAAGAATTGACCAAGCCTCCTCTTTTGTCAGGAATGGCCACCTTTCCCATGGCTGGGATGATTTTATCAACTTATGTCTTTCGCGTATTCCCTCATCTTCCTTTAGTAGCGCAGGGTCTCTGGTGGTTTTCATTTCTCTTGGATTTGGCCTTGATTGCTGGTTTCACCATCAAATTTGCCTGTCCTGGTCGGAGGGTTCATGCGACTCCAAGCTGGACGGTTCTCTATGTAGGGATAGCAGTAGCTGCCTTGACCTATCCTCTTGTAGGCATCATCGAGATTGCCTATGCGACCTTGAGTTTTGGTTTTCTCCTAACCTTCTATCTCTATCCGCTTATTTATAGCGATTTAAAGAAATATCCACTTCCTGTAGCCTTGCTTGGCCAAGAAGGGATTTACTGTGCTCCTTTCTCTCTGCTCTTGGCTTCTCTGGTTCGAGTTGGAGGTGCCAGCCTGCCGACTTGGGTCTTGATTGTCATGATCTTGGCTTCCCAATCCTTCTTTTTCTTTGTTTTGACTCGCCTGCCCAATATTTTAAAACAAGGTTTTCAACTAGCCTTCTCAGCACTCACCTTCCCAACCATTATCACAGCTACTTCGCTTAAGATGGCTCAGGGAATCATGAAACTTCCATTTTTGGATTATTTGGTAGTGGCTGAAACCGCTATTTGCTTAATTATTTTAGTCTTTGTATTAGGCGCTTATCTGAATTGGTTACGAAAAAAGGTCTAGCTAGAAATAGCTAAACCTTATTTTTTATGGTTTGATAACCTCAGCTCCACCCATGTATGGACGAAGTGCTTCTGGGATGGTCACAGAACCATCTTCATTTTGGTAGTTTTCAAGAATAGCAGCCACTGTACGTCCAACTGCAAGTCCAGAACCGTTCAAGGTATGGAGCAATTTCACCTTGCCATCTGCTTCATCACGGTAACGGATTTGGGCACGACGGGCTTGGAAATCTTCTGTGTTTGAACAGCTTGAAATTTCACGGTAGGTATTTTGTGCTGGAATCCAAACTTCCAAGTCGTAAGTCTTCGCAGCTGAGAAGCCCATATCTCCAGTAGAGAGAGCAACGACACGGTATGGAAGGTTAAGTTTTTGAAGGATATTTTCAGCGTTAGCTGTCATTTTTTCCAATTCTTCGTAAGATTCTTCTGGTTTGGCAAATTTAACCATTTCAACCTTGTGGAATTGGTGCAAACGAATCAAGCCACGAGTATCACGACCAGCTGAACCAGCCTCAGAACGGAATGAAGGACTCATAGCAGTGAAGTAGATTGGCAGGTCTTTACCGTCAAGGATTTCATCACGGTAATAGTTTGTCAGAGGAACCTCAGCTGTAGGAATGAGGACGTAATTGCTGTCGCTTAATTCAAAAGTATCTTCCTTGAATTTTGGATATTGACCAGTCCCAAACATAGAATCGTGGTTAACCATGTAAGGTGTGATAACTTCTGTATAGCCTTCTTTTCCATGTTCATCCAACATAAAGTTATAGATAGCACGCTCCAAACGAGCACCGAGACCTTTATAGAAGAGGAAACGAGCGCCTGTTACCTTACCACCGCGTTCCCAGTCAAGGATACCAAGATCTTCACCAAGATCCCAGTGAGCTTTTGGTTCGAAGTCAAACTCGCGTGGAGTACCCCAACGGCGAACTTCCACATTGTCATCTTCATCAGCCCCAACAGGAACGCTGTCAGCTGGAATATTTGGAAGAGTAGTGGTAAATTCTGTTAATTTAGCATCGATGTCTGCCAATTCAGCATCCAAGGCTTTAACCTCAGCAGATAGAGTTTGCATGGCAGCAATCTTATCATCTGCATTTTCCTTGTTGCGTTTGGCTTGGGCAATCTCAGCAGAAACTGTGTTACGTTCTGCTTTTAAAGTTTCAACCTTGACCAAGATGTCACGACGTTTAGCATCGATTTCTTTCATCTCGTTTAAGATAGCAGCATCTACACCACGTGTAGCTAATTTTTCTGCGACAGCATCAAAGTCTGTACGAATACGTTTGATATCTAACATAAGAACTCCTTTATGAAAAAAGCACACCTGACAAAGCGTTGGAGTGGCAGGGCCACGGTTCCATCCAACTTCACAGGTGTGCACTTGATTGTGTATGCAATTGTTACTAACGGTAGAATTTCACCTATCCCTTCTATCTGCTCGCAGCACCCGCAGACTTTCTGAAAGAAGAAGATAACCTACTTATCCGTTGCTATGATTATACTAAAGTTTCTACTTTTTTGCAAATAGATTTTTAAATTTTTGACCAATTGTTTGAATTAGGGTAGGAAGCTTGACGACCTTATCATTTCCCAGTTTTTCGCGTGCAATTTTGAGAATGGCACCTGAGTCTTTTGATGCAAAGAGAAATTTTCCTCTGTCTGTAAAGACTTCGAAGTGGCGACTGATTTTGCGACCAGTGACATTGGCCCCAATCTGGTTGATATGGTCCCAAGGAATCTGGATAAATTGTTCGACATTGACATCTGGGTAAAATTCCAGAGCCTGATCTCCAACAAGGAATTTCCCAACTTTCCCAGCTATAGAGAGGTAGGAAGTTCCGGTCGTATTGAGAAGCACTGTTTTGTTAAGAGATTGGGCCATGATTAGTCTTCCTTACTTTCACCGAAAAAGGCATTGTAGAGGGCTTTAATTGCTGCTTTTTCTTGGTCTTTATTGACAACAAACATGATAGAAACTTCACTAGAACCTTGAGACATCATCTGGATATTGATCTTGTTTTCAGATAGAGCACGTGTAGCAGTAGCAGTTACTCCGATATGACTCTTCATTTTTTCTCCAACAATCATAATGATTGAAAGGTCATGTTCGATTTCTGCATGGTCTACTTCAGCTTTTTGAACTAACTGACGCAGGATTTCTTCTTCCTTGATAGGAGTTAGTTCACGAGAACGGAGAATGATTGAAAGATCGTCGATACCAGTTGGCATGTGTTCCCAACCGATGTTGAGGTCTTCAAGGATTTGCAGAACCTTGCGACCAAATCCAATCTCGCGGTTCATGAGGTATTTAGACATGTTGATGCTGACAAAGTCAGAATCACCGGCAATTCCTACAACTGGAAATTCATCACTACTGTGTTTTAGAACGATACGAGTACCTGGATGGTCAGGATTGTTGGTATTCTTGATAACCAGAGGAATTTTTCCTCGGTAGGCAGGAAGAAGAGCTTCGTCATGAAGAACTGAGAATCCTGCATAAGCCAACTCACGCATTTCACGGTAGGTCAACTCAGGAATCGAGTGTGGCTGGTGGATAATTCCTGGGTGAGCTGCAAAGATACCATCAACATCCGTAAAGTTTTCATAGAGATCAGCTTTAACCCCTGCAGCAATGATAGAACCTGTAATGTCTGAGCCTCCACGTGAGAAGGTACAGATTTGATTTTCCCTAGTAACTCCAAAGAAACCAGGAATGACAAGTACTTCATTTGCATTTGTCAATTCTTCAATCTTGTCATAACTTGATGGAATGATGCGAGCGTTGCCAGGTTCACTTGTGACCACAATACCAGCTTCTCTAGGGTGCACATAACGTGCATCGATCCCGTTTTGATTAAAGTAGGCAGCAATCAATTTAGCATTGTTATTTTCACCAGCTGCTAGGAAAGTATCGTAGAGAAATTCATTTTCATCAATAGGAAGAGTGGCTAAGGCGCGAATGCTTTTGGAAATTTTTTCTAAAACAGCTGGTTTTAGCCCTAGTTCACTAACCATAGCAGCATAGCGGTCGATAATCCAGTTTTGACTCTTGCTAATATCGTTACCAGCAACATAGTCGCGGTAGTATTTAATCAAGGCATCCGTAACCTTAGTATCTTCAGCATTGCGTTTACCAGGCGCAGAAACGACGACAAAACGACGCTCTGAATCGCTTTTGACAATGTTTAAAACTTTTTCTAACTGACTAGCAGAGGCAAGAGAACTACCTCCAAATTTAACAACCTTCATAAGGACTCCTAAAGTAAGTATTTTATACGATTATAGCAGAAAGAAAGCCTTTTTTCAATGAAGAAAATAAGATGCTTTCTAGGGTAAAGGGAGCTTTTCTTATCGGCCGAGACACTTTCAGCCGATTTTTCCTTGCTTTCGAGTTTTAAAAAAGATATACTTTGATAATAAAATAATTTAAATTGCTTATAAAATAAAAAGGAGCCCTGATGGAACATATTATATATCAGCTTGAAGAGGACTTGGCAATCCTTACCTTGAACCGTCCTGAGGTCGCGAATGGTTTTCATATCTCTATGTGCGAGGAGATTTTAGAAGCTCTGACTTTGGCAGAAGAGAATCCGGCTGTGCATTTTGTCTTGATCAACGCGAATGGTAAAGTCTTTTCAGTTGGGGGAGATTTAGTAGAGATGAAGCGGGCAGTGGATGAGGATGATATTCCATCATTAACGAAAATAGCAGAATTGGTCAATACTATTTCTTATAAAATCAAGCAAATAGCCAAACCTGTCTTGATGGAGGTTGATGGAGCTGTTGCAGGTGCCGCAGCGAATATGGCTGTTGCTGCAGATTTCTGTCTGGCAACGGATAAGGCTAAATTTATCCAAGCTTTTGTTGGAGTTGGCTTGGCTCCGGATGCAGGAGGAATTCATCTCTTGAGTCGAAGTATTGGTGTGACGCGTGCTGCTCAATTAGCTATGACAGGTGAGGCTTTGAACGCAGAAAAAGCTCTAGAGTGGGGGCTGGTTTACCGTGTCTGTGAAGCTGATAAACTTGAAAAGACGAGAGAACAGCTTCTTAAAAAATTAAGACGTGGTTCAAGCAATTCCTATGCTGCCATTAAGAAGTTGGTGTGGGAGAGCCAATTCAAAGATTGGCAAGATTATGCTACTTTAGAACTGAACCTACAGGAATCCTTAGCTCAAACAGAGGATTTCAAAGAAGGAGTTCGGGCTCATTCGGAAAGAAGACGACCTAAATTTACAGGAAAATAAAAAAATACTTGCACCATTCTTTGAACTTTGATATAATTCTTTTGTCAAATGTTTTGATTCTAAAAGTTTTTTTGAAAAGGAGGGAAGGAAAGATTGGACTACCAACGAATTAATGAATATTTAACGTCTATATTTAACAATGTCCTCGTTATTGAGGAAGTTAGCTTGAGAGGTAGTCGTTTCAAGGATATCTCCATCAAAGAAATGCATACGATTGATGTGATTGGAAAAGTTCCAGATGTGACACCAAGTCAAGTGTCAAAAGAGTTGATGGTGACTCTTGGGACAGTTACGACTAGTTTGAATAATCTCGAACGCAAGGGTTACATTGAACGCATTCGTTCAGAACATGATCGACGTGTGGTACATCTGCATTTGACAAAGAAAGGTCGCTTGGTTCATAGGTTACATAAACGCTTCCACAAGGCCATGGTTGAAAAAATCATTGATGGTATGAGTAAGCAAGAAATTGAGGTTATGAGCAAAGGTTTGACTAATCTTTATCAATTTTTGGAGGATTTGAGATAATGGCTTTTGCAAAAATAAGCCAGGTTGCTCATTATGTGCCAGAGCAAGTGGTTACAAATCATGATTTGGCTCAGATTATGGATACCAATGATGAGTGGATTTCAAGTCGGACGGGAATACGACAAAGGCATATTTCAAGAACAGAATCTACTAGTGATTTGGCTACAGAGGTTGCTAAGAAACTGATGGAAAAAGCTGAAATCACAGGAGAGGAGTTGGATTTTATCATCCTAGCTACCATTACTCCAGATTCTATGATGCCCTCTACAGCTGCTCGTGTTCAAGCTAATATTGGTGCTAATAAGGCCTTTGCTTTTGACCTAACAGCGGCTTGCAGTGGATTTGTATTTGCTCTTTCAACTGCTGAAAAGTTTATCGCTTCTGGTCGCTTTCAAAAAGGCTTGGTGATTGGTAGTGAAACCCTGTCTAAAGCAGTCGATTGGTCAGACCGATCAACAGCTGTTTTGTTTGGAGATGGTGCTGGTGGTGTCTTGTTAGAAGCTAGCGAGCAAGAGCATTTCTTGGCAGAGAGTCTCAATAGTGATGGGAGTCGTAGCGAATGTCTAACTTATGGACATTCAGGCTTGCATTCTCCGTTCTCAGATCAAGAAAGTGCAGATTCATTTTTGAAGATGGATGGGCGCGCAGTCTTTGATTTTGCTATTCGGGATGTAGCCAAGTCTATCAAGCAGACTATTGATGAATCTCCTATAGAGGCGACAGACTTGGATTATCTGCTACTTCATCAGGCTAATGACCGTATTTTGGATAAGATGGCTAGAAAAATCGGTGTTAACCGAGATAAAATTCCAGCCAATATGATGGAATATGGCAATACCAGTGCAGCAAGTATCCCGATTTTATTTTCAGAGTGTGTAGAACAAGGTCTCATCCGTTTAGATGGTAGCCAGACTGTTCTACTATCAGGCTTCGGTGGAGGCTTGACCTGGGGCACGCTCATTCTTACAATTTAGGTAATCATGTGGTGAACACATTGTTATAAAAAACTATTTATTTTAAAGGAGTCCTATTATGGCAGTATTTGAAAAAGTACAAGAAATTATCGTTGAAGAACTTGGTAAAGACGCATCAGAAGTAACACTTGAATCAACTTTTGATGATTTGGATGCAGATTCATTGGACTTGTTCCAGGTAATCTCAGAAATCGAAGATGCTTTTGATATCCAAATCGAAGCAGAAGATGACTTGAAAACAGTTGGTGACTTGGTTGCCTATGTTGAAGAGCAAACAAAATAAACAGAATATAAATAGAAGGAGTAGGGAAACCCGCTCCCTCTTGTTTAGGCAATAGTTTGATTGTCAAATTATGACGGTATCGAACTATTACGTAAGCAAGAAACGATGGAGGCACTATGAAAACGCGTATTACAGAATTATTGAACATTGATTATCCTATTTTCCAAGGAGGAATGGCCTGGGTTGCTGATGGTGATTTGGCAGGAGCTGTTTCCAAGGCTGGAGGACTAGGGATTATCGGTGGGGGGAATGCCCCTAAAGAAGTTGTCAAGGCAAATATTGATAAAATCAAATCATTGACTGATAAACCCTTTGGTGTCAACATCATGCTCTTGTCTCCCTTTGTGGAAGATATTGTAGACCTCGTTATCGAGGAAGGAGTTAAGGTAGTTACAACAGGCGCAGGAAATCCAAGCAAATATATGGAACGCTTCCATGAAGCTGGTATTACGGTTATTCCTGTTGTGCCAAGTGTTGCCCTAGCTAAACGCATGGAAAAAATCGGTGCGGATGCCGTTATTGCAGAAGGAATGGAAGCTGGGGGGCATATCGGTAAATTAACAACCATGACCTTGGTGCGCCAGGTTGCTGCTGCTGTATCTATTCCTGTTATTGCTGCAGGAGGGATTGCAGATGGTGAAGGTGCTGCAGCTGGCTTTATGCTAGGTGCAGAAGCTGTTCAGGTTGGAACTCGCTTTGTCGTTGCAAAAGAGTCTAATGCCCATCCAAATTACAAGGCGAAAATTTTAAAAGCTAGAGATATTGATACTACGATTTCAGCTCAACACTTTGGACATGCTGTTCGTGCTATTAAAAATCAGTTGACTCGTGATTTTGAACAAGCTGAGAAAGATGCCTTTAAACAAGAAAATCCAGATTTGGAAATTTTTGAACAAATGGGCGCAGGTGCACTAGCCAAAGCGGTTGTTCACGGAGATGTGGATGGCGGATCTGTCATGGCAGGTCAGATTGCAGGCCTTGTTTCCAAAGAAGAGACCGTTGAAGAAATCCTAAAAGATTTGTATTACGGAGCAGCTAAGAAAATTCAAGAAGAAGCCTCTCGTTGGGCAGGAGTTGTAAGAAATGACTAAAACAGCCTTTTTATTTGCTGGTCAAGGTGCCCAGTATCTAGGTATGGGACGGGATCTCTATGATCACTACCCTATTGTCAAAGAAACGATTGATCAAGCAAGTCAGGTGCTCGGTTATGATTTGCGTCATCTTATTGATACAGAAGAAGAAAAACTCAATCAGACTCGCTATACGCAACCAGCTATTTTAGCGACTTCAGTTGCTATCTACCATTTATTGCAAGAAAAGGGCTATCAGCCTGATATGGTTGCTGGTTTGTCTCTTGGAGAATACTCTGCCTTGGTGGCCAGCGGTGCCTTGGATTTTGAAGATGCGGTAGCCTTGGTTGCTAAGCGTGGCGCCTATATGGAAGAAGCGGCTCCTGCTGGCTCTGGTAAGATGGTCGCAGTTCTCAATACGCCAGTAGAGGTCATTGAAGAAGCCTGTCAAAAAGCTTCTGAACTTGGAGTGGTTACTCCAGCCAACTATAATACACCTGCACAAATTGTGATTGGTGGAGAAGTGGCTGCAGTTGACCGAGCTGTCGAACTCTTGCAGGAAGCAGGTGCCAAACGCTTGATTCCTCTCAAGGTGTCAGGTCCCTTTCATACTGCTCTCCTTGAGCCTGCTAGCCAGAAACTAGCTGAAACTCTGGCTCAGGTAAGTTTTTCAGATTTTACTTGTCCCCTAGTCGGCAATACAGAAGCTGCAGTTATGCAAAAAGAAGACATTGCTCAACTCTTGACGCGTCAGGTCAAGGAACCAGTTCGTTTCTATGAAAGTATTGCGGCCATGCAAGAAGCAGGCGTAACCAACTTTATCGAGATTGGCCCGGGGAAAGTCTTGTCAGGCTTTGTCAAAAAAATTGATAAGACCGCTAAACTAGCCAATGTTGAAGATCAGGCTAGTTTGGAAACTTTGCTAGAAAACAAGTAATCCCTTCTCCCATAAATACAAGAGGAAACAGGAGAAAAGAATGCAACTAAAAAATAAAAATATCTTTATTACAGGTTCGAGTCGTGGGATTGGTCTTGCCATCGCCTACAAGTTTGCTCAGGCAGGAGCCAATATTGTTTTAAACAGTCGTGGGGCAATCTCAGAAGAATTGCTCGCTGAGTTTTCAAACTATGGTGTCAAGGTGGTTCCCATTTCAGGAGATGTATCAAATTTTGCAGATGCTAAGCGTATGGTTGATCAAGCTATTGTAGAGCTGGGTTCAGTAGATGTTTTGGTCAACAATGCAGGGATTACCCAAGATACCCTAATGCTCAAGATGACAGAAGCAGATTTTGAAAAAGTGCTCAAGGTTAACTTGACTGGTGCCTTTAACATGACACAATCAGTCTTGAAACCGATGATGAAAGCCAGAGAAGGTGCTATCATTAATATGTCTAGTGTTGTTGGTTTGATGGGGAATATCGGTCAAGCTAACTATGCAGCTTCTAAGGCTGGTTTGATTGGTTTTACCAAGTCTGTGGCGCGTGAAGTGGCCAATCGCAATATCAGGGTTAATGCTATTGCACCTGGAATGATTGAGTCCGATATGACAGCTGTTCTATCAGACAAGGTAAAAGATGCCATGCTGGCACAAATTCCTATGAAAGAATTTGGGCAGGCAGAGCAGGTTGCAGATTTGACAGTATTTTTAGCAGGCCAAGATTATCTAACTGGTCAAGTGGTTGCCATTGATGGTGGCTTAAGTATGTAGCAGAAGCTAGAGGTAAAAAAGATGAAACTAAATCGCGTAGTAGTAACAGGTTATGGAGTAACATCTCCAATCGGAAATACACCAGAAGAATTTTGGAATAGTTTGACAACTGGAAAAATCGGAATTGGTAAAATTACAAAATTTGACCATAGTGACTTTGATGTGCATAATGCAGCAGAAATCCAAGATTTTCCTTTTGATAAATACTTTGTTAAGAAAGATACCAATCGTTTTGATAACTACTCTTTGTATGCCTTGTACGCAGCCCAAGAAGCTGTCAATCATGCCAATTTGGATGTAGAGGCTCTTGATAAAGATCGTTTTGGTGTTATTGTGGCCTCTGGTATTGGTGGAATCAAAGAAATTGAAGATCAAGTACTTCGCCTAAATGACAAAGGGCCAAAACGTGTGAAACCATTGACCCTTCCGAAAGCCTTGCCAAATATGGCTTCAGGAAATGTTGCTATGCGTTTTGGAGCAAACGGTGTTTGTAAATCCATCAATACTGCCTGCGCTTCATCAAATGACGCGATTGGGGATGCCTTCCGCTCCATTAAGTTTGGTTTCCAAAATGTTATGTTGGTAGGTGGTTCAGAAGCCTCTATTACACCTTTTGCTATTGCTGGTTTCCAAGCCCTGACAGCTCTCTCAACTACAGAGGACCCAACTCGTGCTTCCATTCCATTTGATAAGGACCGTAATGGTTTTGTCATGGGTGAAGGTTCTGGGATGTTGGTTCTTGAAAGCCTTGAACACGCTGAAAAACGTGGGGCAACTATCCTTGCTGAAGTGGTTGGTTATGGACATACCTGTGATGCCTACCACATGACTTCACCACATCCAGAAGGTCAGGGAGCTATCAAGGCCATCAAACTAGCCTTGGAAGAAGCTGAGATTTCCCCAGAGCAAGTAGCCTATGTTAATGCTCACGGAACGTCAACTCCTGCTAATGAAAAAGGAGAAAGTGGTGCGATCGTAGCTGTTCTTGGTAAGGAAGTGCCTGTATCATCAACCAAGTCTTTCACAGGACATTTGCTGGGTGCTGCGGGTGCAGTAGAAGCTATCGTAACAATCGAGGCTATGCGTCATAACTTTGTACCAATGACAGCTGGAACAAGTGAAGTATCAGATTATATCGAAGCCAATGTCGTCTATGGACAAGGCTTGGAGCAAGAAATTCCATACGCTATTTCAAATACCTTTGGTTTTGGTGGCCACAATGCAGTTCTTGCTTTCAAACGTTGGGAGAATAAATAAGTATGAATTTAAACGATATTAAAGACTTGATGGCCCAATTTGACCAGTCAAGTTTGAGAGAGTTTTCTTATAAGAATGGGACGGATGAGTTGCAGTTTAGCAAGAATGAAGCGAGAATGGTGTCTGAAGTTGCAGCTCAAGTCGCTCCAGCGCCCGTTCTAGCAACACCGAGTTCAGTAGCTCCTACATCTGCTCCAGCAGAGACTGTAGCAGAAGAAGTTCCAGCTCTAGCTGAAACAAGTGTGACTGCTGAGGGAGATGTTGTGGAGAGTCCACTTGTTGGGGTGGCTTACTTGGCTGCTGGTCCTGATAAACCTGCATTCGTTACAGTTGGTGATAGTGTCAAAAAAGGTCAAACATTGGTGATTATCGAAGCCATGAAAGTCATGAATGAAATTCCAGCACCTAAGGATGGTGTGGTAACGGAAATTCTCGTTTCTAACGAAGAAATGGTTGAGTTTGGTAAAGGATTGGTACGTATCAAATGATCGATATTCAAGGAATCAAAGAAGCTCTTCCCCACCGTTATCCTATGCTCCTAGTAGACCGTGTGTTGGAAGTGAGCGAGGATACCATTGTTGCTATCAAAAATGTGACCATCAATGAGCCCTTCTTTAACGGCCATTTTCCTCAATATCCAGTTATGCCAGGTGTTCTGATTATGGAAGCCTTGGCGCAAACAGCTGGTGTCTTGGAGTTATCAAAACCTGAAAATAAAGGAAAACTGGTCTTTTACGCTGGTATGGATAAGGTCAAGTTTAAGAAGCAAGTTGTGCCTGGAGACCAATTGCTTATGACAGCGACTTTTGTCAAACGTCGTGGCACCATTGCTGTGGTTGAAGCAAAAGCAGAAGTGGATGGCAAGCTTGCGGCCAGTGGTACTCTTACCTTTGCAATAGGGAACTAAGGAGGTTCTCCATGTTTCGAAAAATTTTAATTGCCAATCGTGGTGAAATTGCGGTTCGAATTATCCGTGCGGCGCGTGAATTGGGGATCGCAACGGTGGCGGTTTATTCAACTGCTGATAAGGAAGCCCTGCATACGCTTTTAGCAGATGAAGCAGTTTGTATCGGTCCTGGTAAGCCTACAGAGTCTTATCTCAATATTAATGCGGTTCTATCAGCTGCAGTCTTGACTGAGGCAGAAGCCATTCACCCAGGTTTCGGATTTCTCAGTGAAAATTCCAAATTTGCGACCATGTGTGAAGAAGTTGGTATCAAGTTTATCGGTCCATCTGGTCATGTCATGGATATGATGGGAGATAAAATCAATGCGCGTGCTCAGATGATTAAAGCAGGCGTGCCTGTCATTCCAGGTTCAGATGGAGAAGTGCATAACTCTGAGGAAGCTTTGATTGTTGCTGAAAAAATTGGCTACCCTGTTATGCTCAAGGCTTCAGCAGGTGGAGGTGGTAAAGGGATTCGTAAGGTTGAAAAACCAGAAGACCTCGTTTCCGCCTTTGATACTGCTTCAAGTGAAGCCAAGGCCAATTATGGCAATGGTGCCATGTACATAGAACGGGTTATCTATCCAGCTCGTCACATCGAGGTTCAAATCCTAGGAGATGAGCATGGACATGTGATTCACTTGGGGGAACGGGATTGTTCTCTTCAACGGAATAACCAAAAGGTTTTGGAAGAAAGTCCTTCGATTGCAATCGGAAAAACGCTGCGCCATGAAATTGGTGCTGCGGCTGTTCGAGCGGCAGAGTCTGTTGGTTATGAAAATGCAGGGACCATTGAGTTTCTTCTTGATGAAGCCAGTGGTAAATTCTATTTCATGGAAATGAATACACGTGTTCAGGTAGAGCATCCAGTAACAGAATTTGTTTCAGGTGTGGATATCGTTAAGGAACAAATTCGCATTGCGGCAGGTCAGCCTTTGTCTGTTAAGCAAGAAGATATTGTTCTGCGTGGTCATGCCATCGAGTGTCGGATCAATGCAGAAAACCCAGCCTTCAACTTTGCTCCAAGTCCAGGTAAGATTACCAATCTCTATCTGCCAAGTGGAGGAGTAGGCTTGCGCGTGGATTCAGCAGTTTATCCAGGTTATACCATTCCGCCTTATTATGATAGTATGATTGCTAAAATCATCGTTCACGGTGAAAATCGTTTTGATGCCTTGATGAAAATGCAACGAGCCCTCTATGAACTAGAGATAGAGGGGGTGCAGACCAATGCAGATTTCCAGCTTGACCTCATTTCAGATCGTAATGTCATTGCTGGAGATTATGATACTTCCTTCTTGATGGAAACCTTCTTACCTAAATATCAAGAAAAAGAATAAAATGACTTCAAGAGTTTAAACCGAAAAGGGGAATCAATGGCTCTATTTAGTAAAAAAGATAAGTATATTCGAATCAATCCCAATCGTTCGGTTAGGGAAAAACCTCAAGCTAAGCCAGAGGTTCCAGATGAATTATTCTCCCAGTGTCCAGGCTGTAAGCATACCATTTATCAGAAGGATCTGGGAAGTGAGCGTATCTGTCCACATTGTAACTACACCTTTCGTATTTCTGCCCAAGAACGCTTGGCTTTGACGATTGATATGGGGACTTTCAAGGAATTATTTACGGGGATTGAAAGCAAGGATCCCTTGCATTTCCCTGGTTATCAAAAGAAACTAGCAACTATGCGTGAAAAAACAGGTCTGGATGAAGCTGTTGTGACAGGAACAGCTCTTATTAAAGGTCAGACTGTGGCTCTTGGGATTATGGATTCTAACTTTATCATGGCTTCTATGGGTACGGTTGTAGGTGAAAAAATCACTCGATTATTTGAATATGCGACTGTTGAAAAATTGCCAGTTGTTCTTTTCACAGCATCTGGTGGAGCCCGTATGCAGGAAGGAATCATGAGTCTCATGCAGATGGCCAAGATCTCTGCAGCGGTTAAACGCCATTCAAATGCTGGTCTCTTTTATCTGACCATTTTGACAGATCCAACGACAGGTGGTGTGACAGCTTCTTTCGCTATGGAGGGCGATATCATTCTGGCTGAACCACAGAGCTTGGTTGGTTTTGCTGGGCGTCGTGTGATTGAAAATACGGTTCGTGAAAACTTGCCTGAGGATTTTCAAAAGGCAGAATTCCTACTGGAACATGGCTTTGTAGATGCTATTGTCAAAAGAAGAGATTTGCCAGATACGATTGCTAGCCTAGTCAGATTGCATGGAGGGTGTCCTAGATGAATATTGCAAAAATAGTCAGAGAAGCGCGTGAGCAGAGTCGCTTGACAACCTTGGACTTTGCAACAGGCATTTTTGATGAATTTATCCAATTACACGGTGACCGTTCTTTTCGTGATGATGGTGCAGTTGTCGGTGGTATTGGCTGGCTTGGAGATCAAGCTGTCACAGTGGTTGGTATCCAAAAAGGCAAGAGCTTGCAAGATAACCTCAAACGAAATTTTGGCCAACCACATCCAGAAGGCTACCGTAAGGCCCTACGTTTGATGAAACAGGCTGAAAAATTTGGCCGTCCAGTTGTGACCTTTATCAATACTGCAGGTGCCTATCCTGGTGTTGGAGCGGAAGAACGCGGTCAAGGGGAAGCTATCGCTCGCAATCTTATGGAAATGAGTGATCTGAAAGTTCCGATTATCGCCATCATTATCGGTGAAGGTGGTTCAGGTGGGGCTTTGGCTCTAGCAGTTGCAGACCGTGTCTGGATGCTGGAAAATTCTATCTATGCCATTCTCAGCCCAGAAGGCTTTGCTTCCATTCTATGGAAGGACGGAACTCGTGCCATGGAAGCGGCAGAGCTGATGAAAATCACTTCTCATGAACTGCTAGAAATGGACGTGGTGGACAAGGTGATTTCTGAAGCAGGACTTTCTAGCAAAGAATTAATTAAGAATGTCAAAAAAGAACTCCAAGTTGAGCTAGCTAGACTTTCGCAAAAACCGTTAGAAGCGTTGTTGGAAGAACGCTATCAACGATTTAGAAAATACTAATACCTCAGAATACGCAAAAACTAGAACTGGCAGTCAGTTCTAGTTTTTATGTGGTTCTTACTCTGTATCAAGGACGAAGTAAAAGGTGCTTGGAAGACCAAACACCTTTTCGATTATTCATTTTCTTCAGTTACAAATTGACTAAGCAGTCCATTGATAAAACGGGCTGATTTTTGATCTGAAAAATTCTTAGCAAGTTCAATAGCTTCATTGACTGCTACCAGCTGAGGTGTATCAAATGATGTGATTTCAAAGATTCCTAAGCGTAGTAAGTTTTTTTCGACTAAGGTCAAGCGTTCAACTGTCCAGCCTGACTTGAGGTGCTGGTTGATTTGTTTATCCAACTCGTCTTTTTGAGTTTGAACGCCAGAAACCAAGTTCAGAAGAAAGGCAGGGATTTGCACATCTGCATCTTCACGGTCATGCGTGTAGGCAAAGTGACAAGCTGTTTCCATATCTGTGCCGAATTCAAGGCTCATAAGAGCTTGAAAAGCGCATTTACGAAGTTCACGTCTAGATTCTAATAATGGACTAGTCATTGAGGAAGTCCTCGTTAAATAGATCTTTCAACTCAGGTTTTGGTGTTTTATCTGGAACGATTCCTGCAACATGGATGTTAACAGCAGCAAGTTCCACATCAGCCATATCTCGGACAGCATCTTTGACTGCTTTTTGAATAGCAAGAGCCACTTTTGGTACTTTCACACCGTACTCAAGGTAGAGATAAATGTCAGCAGTTAGTTCTTCGTTGCTTTCTTTTAAGTAGACGCCACGACCAAGAGAGAGTTTTGATAGGGTATCAGATACGGATTTATTTGAAAATGAGTGGACACCATCAACTTTAGCAGTTGCGATGGCAATGATTTTTTCAAGTACACGTGGAGCGATAACGATTTCGCCAAATTGTTCTTCAATTCCCATAGAATGACCTCTTTCTAGAGATTAGGCACGAGAAACGTAAGTTCCTTCTGCAGTGTTGATGATCAATTTTTGTCCAGCTTCGATGAAGTCTGGAACGTTGACAACAAGTCCAGTTTCCATAGTTGCTGGTTTACCAGAACCTGTAACAGTAGCACCTTTGATAGATGGTTGTGTTTCAGCGACTGTCAATTCAACAGTAGTTGGTACAGTTACACCGATTACTTCAGTTCCGTAGAATTGGATTTTCACATCAGAGTTTTCAAGGATGTAAAGCAATTCATTTTCAACGTTTACGACTGGGATTTCGTATTGGTCGTAAGTTTCAGTGTTCATGAAGTAGGCAGTTTCATCCATTTTGTACAAGTATTGAGCTGGCACAGTTTCGATAATAGCTTGTTCGAATTTTTCTTCTGGGCGGTAGCTTGTGTCAAATGTAGAACCAGTACGGACATCACGCAATTTCATACGCATGATCGTGTTTCCTTTACCTGGTTTGTGGTGGCTAGCTTCCAAAACGCGGATCAATTTTCCGTCTGCAGTTTCAAATGTCATACCAGCTTTCAATTTGCTTGCTTCAATCATGTTTTTACCTCTTTAATAAATATTATTACTCTTCATTTTACCATAAAATCTTCTGGAAATAAAGCCAAAATAGTTAATGGGATTTGGTAGGAGTGAAAAAAACCAACCTCAGGGCTGGTTTCTTTTACGTGTTAATCTTCTTTCAACTTCGCCAATTCCTGGGCAAGCAGCTTAAGGGCGACTTGTGGGTTGGCTTGGCCTTTGGTTGCTTTCATAAGGAATCCCGTAAAGGCCTTATCTGCGTTGCGTTTGCCTGACTTGAAGTCGGCAACAGCAGCTTCGTTATCGGCGAAGACTTGGTGGATGATTGGAATCAGGATATCTGGATCTGAGATTTGAACCATGCCTGCTTTTTCCACGTATTCACGCGCGCCACCGCCATTTTTAGCTAGGTGGACAAAGACTTTCTTGGCAATCTTAGAAGAGATAGTGCCGTCTTCGATGATGGCAATCATTTCAACCAAGTTTTCTGGTGTCAATTCGATTTGTTCCAGTGTCTTGCCTTCTGCGTTCAAGAACTGAGCGACTTCCCCTTGGAGCCAGTTAGAAACTTGTTTGGCATCGCCACCGAGGGCAACAGCTTTTTCAAAGAAATCAGAAGTGACTTTGTTTGCAGTCAATTGGCTAGCATCGTAGTCTGACAAGCCAAGGTCAGATACGTAACGTGCACGGCGTTCTTTTGGAAACTCTGGCAACTCTGTACGCATTTCCTCAATCCACTCGTCTGAGATTTCAAAGAGAGGTAAGTCTGGTTCTGGGAAGTAGCGGTAGTCAGCAGCGCCTTCCTTGACACGCATGAGGATGGTTGCTTTGTTAGCCTCATCGTAACGACGTGTTTCTTGGCGGATTTGACCACCTGAGCGAAGGATTTCAGCTTGACGTTGAACTTCGTATTCAAGACCTTTGCGAACGTTTGAGAAGGAGTTGAGGTTCTTCAACTCAGTTTTGGTACCGAATTTTTCTTGACCATAAGGGCGAAGGGAGATATTGGCATCCACACGCATAGAACCTTCTTCCATCTTAACGTCAGAAATGCCAGCGTACTGGATGACCTCCTTGAGGGCAGTTAGGTAAGCGTAGGCTTCTTCTGGTGAACGCATGTCTGCTTCAGATACAATCTCAATCAATGGCACCCCTTGGCGGTTGAGGTCAACGTAAGAGTAGCCGTCTGTACCGTGGGTATTTTTACCAGCATCTTCTTCTAGGTGGGCACGTTCGATACCGATTTTCTTGGTCGTACCGTCTTCTAGCTCGACTTCAATCCAGCCGTTGTAGCCGATTGGCTCATCAAACTGAGAAATTTGGTAGGCTTTGGGATTATCAGGGTAGAAGTAGTTTTTGCGGTCAAAGTGCATCTTTTTGTGGATGTCCATATTGAGGGCAAGAGCAGCCTTGATACCGGCATCGACAACACCTTTGTTGAGAACCGGAAGTACTCCTGGGAAAGACCAGTCAATCACGTTGGTGTTGGCATTTTGGTCATTTCCAAAGTGGGCAGAAGTAGGTGAGAAGATTTTTGAATTGGTGTTGAGCTCTACGTGGACTTCAAGTCCGATGACTGTTTCAAAGTTCATTAGTTGTCACCTCCAAAAATCACGGGTTGTTGTTTGTGGTAGTCTGTTGTCGCCTCAAAAGCAGCAGCAGCTTGGTAAATGGTTTCCTCAGAGTACTTAGGACCAATCAATTGGAGACCGACAGGTAGACCTTGAGAGAAACCAGCAGGAATCGAGATTCCTGGTAGACCAGCTAAGTTGACTGGGATGGTCAAGAGGTCAGCCAAGTACATGGCAACTGGGTCGTGGTTGAGTGAATCCAAGTCATAGGCAACACTTGGAGCAGTTGGACCCAAAATTAAGTCGTAATCCGCAAAGACTTTTTCGAAATCTTGGATGATGAGGGTACGGACCTGACCAGCTTTCTTATAGTAGGCGTCATAGTAACCTGATGAAAGGCTGAAAGTACCCAGCATGATACGACGTTTCACTTCTTCACCAAAACCTTGGCTACGGCTGTTTACATAGATTTCATCAAGATTAGTCGCATCTTCTGCACGGTAGCCGTAACGGATACCGTCAAAACGTTGCAAGTTTGATGAAGCTTCAGATGAAGCGATGATGTAGTAAACGGCAACTCCGTATTTAGAGTGAGGAAGGCTGACTTCTTCAACGATGGCACCAAGTTTTTCAAAGTGTTTAGCGGCATTCAGGATAGTTTCCTTAACCTCTGGGTCAATCCCTTCACCGAGGTATTCCTTAGGCAAAGCAATTTTCATGCCCTTGATGTCTTGGCCGATTTTTGAAGTAAAGTCGGCAATGCGGACAGGAGCAGAAGTAGAGTCTTTGGCATCTTCGCTGGCAATAGCGTTGAGCAAGAGAGCATTTTCCTTAACAGTCGGAGCGAAAGGCCCGATTTGGTCTAATGAGCTACCAAAGGCAATGAGACCGAAACGTGAAACTGTTCCGTAGGTTGGTTTGAGACCAACGATTCCGTTGAAGGCAGCAGGTTGGCGGATAGAACCACCAGTATCAGAACCAAGTGACAAGCGAACTTGGCCTGAAGCTACAGCTGCGGCAGAACCACTTGAAGAACCACCAGGAACCTTTGTCTGCTCCCAAGCATTTTTAGTGGCACCATAGTGTGAAGTTTCACCTGAACCACCCATGGCAAATTCGTCCATGTTAGTTTTCCCGACGACAATCATGCCTTTCGCTTTTGCATTGGCAACGGCTGTCGCATCAAAGATTGGCTCGTAGTTGTAGAGTATTTTTGAGGCAGCAGTTGTGAGAATACCGTCTGTAGAGATGTTGTCTTTAACAGCAAGTGGAATTCCTGAAAGGACATTATCAGCGTCAATTCCAGTTTCATCAATAGCTTTAGCTTGAGCAAGAGCTTGCTCTTCAGCGATGGTAACAAAGGCATTGATAGCTGTTTCGCGAGACTTGATGTCTTCAAGCGTTGCTTGTGTCAATTCAGTTGCTGAAATTTCCTTAGAGACAAGGAGATTATGCAAGTCTTCAATGGTTTTATTGTTGAAAGTCATTAGGCATCTCCTCCATCGTCTAGGATAGCTGGTACCTTGATATAGTAGTTGTCTTTTTCAGGTACGTTTTTAAACAAGCGATCGCGGTCTGTTCCTTCTTCGGCCACATCAGGGCGGAGTACGGTCTTACGGTCAGCCATAGTTGTAGTAGGTGCGACACCAGTTGTGTCAACTTCGCCCAGCAATTCAACCATGTCAACAATCTTAGACAAGGTAGTCGCAAAGGCAGCAGTTTCTTCTTCAGAGAATCTTAATTTTGAAAGATTGGCAACGTGTGTTACCTCTTCTTGCGTAATTTTCATCTTGCATCCTTTCGTGAAATGATGATTATTTATCTGTTCTATTTTACCATATTTTCCTATAAATAAGGGAGGGTGAAGTGAAAAGAAATAGAAATTGAAAAAAATGCTAAAATCCGATATAATGGAGTGTTGAAAGGAATGGTAGAATCCAATGTAGAAATCATTCTTAGCTATTGAAACAAGAAAAATAGAGAATCAAAGAAAGAGAACTTATGAATATTCAAGAAGAAATTAAGAAACGTCGTACCTTTGCTATCATCTCCCACCCGGACGCGGGGAAAACAACCATAACGGAGCAGTTGCTCTACTTTGGGGGCGAGATTCGTGAGGCTGGTACTGTAAAAGGGAAGAAAACAGGGACTTTTGCCAAGTCTGACTGGATGGATATCGAGAAGCAACGCGGGATTTCGGTGACTTCATCTGTTATGCAGTTTGACTACGATGGTAAGCGCGTCAATATCCTCGACACACCAGGGCACGAGGACTTCTCAGAAGATACCTATCGTACCTTGATGGCGGTGGATGCTGCGGTCATGGTCGTTGACTCTGCCAAGGGTATCGAGGCCCAAACCAAGAAATTGTTTGAGGTTGTGAAACACCGTGGTATTCCGGTCTTTACTTTTATGAACAAGCTGGACCGTGACGGTCGTGAGCCACTAGACCTCTTGCAAGAATTGGAAGAAGTCTTGGGTATTGCTAGCTATCCGATGAACTGGCCGATCGGAATGGGGAAAGCCTTTGAAGGCTTGTATGATCTCTATAACCAACGCTTGGAGCTCTATAAAGGGGATGAGCGTTTTGCCAGTTTAGAAGATGGGGACAAGCTTTTTGGTAGCAATCCTTTCTACGAACAAGTCAAGGATGATATTGAACTTTTAAATGAAGCTGGTAATGAGTTTTCAGAGGAAGCTATCCTTGCTGGAGAATTGACACCTGTCTTCTTCGGTTCAGCCCTTACTAACTTTGGTGTGCAGACCTTCCTTGAAACCTTCCTCAAGTTTGCTCCAGAACCACATGGACACAAAAAAACAGATGGTGAAATTGTGGATCCTCATGACAAGGATTTCTCAGGATTTGTCTTTAAAATCCAAGCCAATATGGACCCTCGTCACCGTGACCGTATTGCTTTTGTCCGTATCGTATCGGGTGAATTTGAGCGTGGCATGAGTGTCAACCTGCCTCGTACTGGTAAGGGCGCTAAATTGTCGAATGTCACTCAGTTTATGGCTGAAAGTCGTGAGAATGTGACCAATGCTGTGGCGGGTGATATCATCGGTGTTTACGATACAGGTACATATCAGGTTGGGGATACCTTAACAGTTGGAAAAAACAAGTTTGAATTTGAACCACTGCCAACCTTTACTCCTGAAATTTTCATGAAAGTTTCTGCTAAGAATGTCATGAAGCAAAAATCCTTCCACAAGGGAATCGAGCAATTGGTGCAAGAAGGTGCTATTCAGCTTTACAAGAATTACCAAACAGGCGAGTACATGCTGGGAGCTGTTGGTCAACTTCAGTTTGAAGTCTTTAAGCACCGTATGGAAGGCGAGTACAATGCGGAAGTGGTCATGAGCCCAATGGGTAAAAAGACCGTTCGTTGGATTAAGCCTGAGGACTTGGATGAACGGATGTCCTCAAGCCGAAATATCTTGGCCAAAGACCGTTTCGACCAACCAGTTTTCCTCTTTGAAAATGACTTTGCTCTCCGTTGGTTTGCGGATAAGTATCCAGACGTAGAGTTGGAAGAGAAGATGTGACTCAGCACCAACAATTGGAACTAAAGTTCCTAATTGTTGGACGCTAGTCGCTATTTGGCGAACTAGCTAACTGCCTTACTAACTACGTTTGGCAAATGAAATCGATTTGCCAAACTCCGTGTCGTAGTTCAGTAAATGTATTTGATTGTGTATCTATATAAGTAAAGAATGCTAAGTTTTTATTGTATATAGTGTATGTAGCTAAACGCTTCATTAGTAGAAGTCCATAAATTCAGTTTGTGGGCTTTTTGGTTTCAATGGATAGAGTTTTTGATTGGATTTCGGGATGATGATAATATGAGTATGTAAAAATAGCTGCCCCTCATTTTAGTTTCTTTAGTTGGAACTTTATAGAATACAAGGTACAAATGTTTTTGTGCCTTTTTGATTTTTGAATCGTCTACTGTTTTTTTAATGCACTGTTTTGTGCATATTAAAATCTAACCCCATCTCAAATTTCTGTGAGAAATAGAAAAATAGACGCTAAAAATATAATTTTTTGGTAATTTTAAACGAATAAGACTCTAAGAAGATACAATTTTATAAATGTGTATTTTTTATAGTTCTTTCTATATATTTAATATTATAACTATATTAAATTATACTTGTAACCCCCCGTGCCAATGGAATTGGTAAAGAAAAAATGTAATAATAACTTCAAAATTCAAAGTCAAATTAATTGATTTTTTTTAATATTTTTTTTATACTTGATTAGATAATGTTAAATTGGGTACTTTGTATCTTTTAACAAAAATAAGGAGTAAAACATGTTTTTTAGACGTCAAAAAGGTGAGTATAGAGAAACCGACCGTGTGACACGGTACAAGTTGATCAAATCAGGAAAACATTGGTTGCGTGCTTCAACCTCTCTTTTTGGTTTGTTCAAGGTCTTACGTGGTGGTGTAGATACGACTCAAGTCATGACAGAAGTAGTAGAGGATAAAGTGAATCCTTCTATTACAGGTCTGGATATTATCAAGGGGCTTGCCGCCACAGGGGCAGTTTTAGGTGGTAGTGTTGCTACTCAAACAAAAGTATTTGCAAATGAAACAGTAGCCGTGGAAAAAACACTGGAAAATCCAGACCTTTTGGTTACAAATGATACAGCAGTTTTGGGTACGACATCTCTAAGTAATTCGGAGAATTCTGCTAGCTTGTCTACTTCTGCGAGTGAAAGCACTTCGATTTCAGAATCAGCTTCTACTAGCACCTCAGCTAGTACTTCAGCCAGCACCTCAGCAAGTGCTTCCACTAGTACGTCAGTTAGCACCTCAGCTAGCACATCATCTTCAGTCAGCGCTAGTGCTTCAGATTCTGCTAGTACGTCAACTAGTTTGAGTCAATCTGCTAGCCAAACAAGTAGCGTGTCAACATCTGTAGGAGCTTCTTCAGAAAAAACTGTATCTGAAATTCAAGATGAGAAGAAAGTATCGACTCAAAATGAATCAAAGATTGATAAGATTGATTCATCAATTTTGAAGCCTACTGCTATTGAGTCAAACGCTGTTAAAACAAATTCAGATACAACAAGTTTAGTGGGAGCGACAGCTGCAACGTTGTCATCTGTAGAAACTTCTGTAAAGAAAAATGAAGAAAATCGTAAGAAGTTGACAAAACTTTCAGCTGAGATGGGTGAGTATCTAGCTAAGGCTATTGGCTTACCAAATACTGATTCAGCCATCACTAAGGTAAACGCTGCGGTAACTGAAATTGAAAAAGCCTTGGCTGATCCAACTAGTGATTTGACAGCAGTGGTGCAAAAGGCAACCTCTGCACGTGATGCTATTGCTGAGAGTGTTGCTCAGACTAGTTTTGAACAAGGCTCGACAAATACTCACAATAGTTTAAAAGATGGAGAAGAAAAGGCTCAAGAGTCGTCCTTTGCTTCTAAAGTACTATTAGATCAGAATTTATCTGAAGCAGAAATTTTAGGGAATATTGCTAATAATTATGCTTCAAAAGTTAAAGATTTAAGTCATAAGGCTACTCTAGATGCAGCTATCTCTAAATTACAATTTGAAATATCAAAAAGTAGTGATTTATTAACTGCAAAAGCAACATCAGAACAATTTGTTAACCAACGTGAGAAGCTAGGTTCTTCCGTAGATGAATTAATGTCAGCTTTGCGTACAGCTGGGTTTTATGGAAATACCATTGTTAATGGAGAGACAGCAATAAGTGCTAATTTAGCTGTTGCTAAAGGTGAAACAAAAGTTTACACGGGTACAGGTAGAGATTCTAATTATAATATACCGATTTATTATAAATTGAAAGTGACTAATGATGGAACAAGGATGACTTTTACCTATACTGTCACCTATGATAACCCTGCAACATCTAATGTTGAGATTCCCACGAAATTAAGAGATAACCATGCTATTTATAATACGGGGACATCAACACAAACAATGTTTACCCTAGGTAGCGGATTTGGTAAACCTTCAAACGTAACAAACTATATAACTGATTCAAATGGAAATACAGTTGCTTCTCCAAGGCCAAATACAACTCCAGTAGTTGAAAGAGGGAACGGATATACTTGGAGTAATGGTTACCAGATGAATGGTTTCCAGGCTAAAAAGGGATATGGACTAACATCTACATGGACCGTCCCAATTAAATCAGGTGGGGATACATCCTTTACGTTTACTCCCTACGCTGGAAAGACAGATACTCTTGGTACTAATTATTTCGCTAGTCAAGTAATAGAGGAACATAGTAGTAAGGACAAAGCTCCTACTATTCAATTGCCAAAGAGGGTTGAGTATTATAACGATGATAGTGTTAATATCGAGATGATTTATAGAGACGATATTGCCTTGAAGAATGCTTCATATAACACTCAAAATCCAGAGATCACTGGATTGCAAGCCAAACATTATCCTACTAAAGGATTTGTAAACATTGGCAAAGATAATAAACCTCTTCCTGGATATCCCTATAAAGAGTGGAAAACGAATATTGAAGGAACAATTGGTAGAGTTAATGGACAATGGAAACCAATGACACCAGGGGAATATCCAATTACATTTAGTGCAAGCGATACAAGAGATCAGTGGACTAATGTTACCATGGAGGTGGTCATTAAAGGTTTTAATGAACGAAACAATCCTGTGAGTGGTGATACTGTTAATGTTAACAATCCAACTTCATTGACGGAAAATGAACGAAATCAAGTTCTTCAGAAGTTTAAAGACAAAAATAAAGAAATTTTATCAGGTAGTGATTTTACAAAAGATGGTGTTACGGGAACTATTTCAGTAGCCCAAAACGGGGACATTACTATCACTTATCGTGATAATACTACAACGGTTATTCCAGCTAAAGTGTCTGACAGTGATTATAAGAGTAGAAGTACTTCTACAAGCTTAAGTCAAAGTTCTTCAATAAGTACCTCAACGAGCGCATCTAAGTCGGCGTCAACAAGTGCAAGCCAAAGTGCTTCGACGAGTGCATCTAAGTCAGCGTCAACAAGTGCAAGCCAAAGTGCTTCAACGAGTGCATCTAAGTCAGCGTCAACAAGTGCAAGTCAAAGTGCTTCAACGAGTGCATCTAAGTCGGCATCAACAAGTGCAAGCCAAAGTGCTTCAACGAGCGCATCTAAGTCAGCGTCAACAAGTGCAAGCCAAAGTGCTTCAACGAGCGCATCTAAGTCAGCGTCAACAAGTGCAAGCCAAAGTGCCTCAACGAGCGCATCTAAGTCAGCGTCAACAAGTGCAAGCCAAAGTGCTTCAACGAGCGCATCTAAGTCAGCGTCAAC